>JAFMJU010000226.1 GCA_017853285.1 Gemmataceae bacterium | reverse complement strand
CCTGCCAGCCCTCGATGCCTTTCTGCGCGCCTTCCCCTGCGAGCCCGGGATCCGCCAGGTGATTGCGCCGATACCCGTCTCATCCTTGGTTGAAGGACCGGAACCGACCGAGGTTGCCTGGGAGCCGGGGCAGGGGGTGGGTGCCTGGCTTTCCCTGGCTTTGGAAAAGGTCCAAAACGAACGGGTGCTGGTGCTAGGTGGCCCGGTGGGACGCTACCCTGCGGCGGATTCGTTGAGCCGGATGGCCGACAAGCTGGACCTGGCCCACCTGGTGCTTGCCCCGAGGCCTCAAAGGCCGTGGAGCGCTCCCGCCCGTGGGGCCCATAAGGTATGGAGCGGAATGGTGCGTTGGGTTTTGGCACTGGAAGCCAAACCGGATCCCTGCTGGCCGGGGTGGGGGGCATGGATCCGTAGGTTTGCGGCCCGGTGGGTTCTGGCGGTGCCTGGCAACGACCCGGGGACCCCGCACCGGATGCTGCGGCGGGAAATGATCCCATCCCTGAACCTTCAGGCCACATCCGAATTCGTCTGGGTGGAAATGGTCGCCAAGGCCACCTTTCTGGGAGCCTTGATTGAGGAACTGCCCACCCCCCTGTCAACGGAAGTCCAGGCCCCACCGGCCACGGAAGGGGCTGGCTGGTGGCGGGATTTCCGCAAGTTGTGCTCTGATCCCCTGTTTGGCCGGCCATGGAACCCCCACCAGGATCCGAAGCCTGAGGGTGAGGGCCCGGTTTCCGGAGGGTTGGACCCGGCACAAACGGCTGTCTGACAACGGTTTCTGGCCGGGAAACCCCGGCTCCTTCCTTGACGGATTCGGGGAACCGGGATACCTTGAAATGAGTTGCCGAAGTGGCGGAATTGGCAGACGCGCTAGCCTCAGGAGCTAGTTCTCGCAAGGGAGTGGAGGTTCGAGTCCTCTCTTCGGCACTGCCCCAAACTTTAGTGATCTGGGGGAATGTATTTCACATCCGACAAGGTTCTCAACCCCTCAAACAAGCGTAAGGCCTGGTTGAGGGGTATATTGTTTGAAGGTCCTAACGGGCCCGGCCCGATTTTTCATCCCCTTTGGAATTTGTGGGCTAGAATTCGCCAGCGTCTGGCTTTGGCCAAGGTCCTTTGTCCCCAAGGATAGCAGCCGAATATGCCGATTTTGCCAGAAGAACCGGCTGTTTTTCCGGAAGACCTTTTCGATCACGATTTGCTGAACAGTGATCGCGGGCGGAAATGGCGTTTGGTGCACACCCGGCCCCGGCAGGAGAAAATGCTGGCCCGGTTCTTTCGCATGCGTGAAATCCCCTATTTCATGCCCTGCTCCCAGAAACGCCACATCATCCGCGGGAAGATGTTCACCTCCTTTTTGCCGATTTTTCCGGGCTATTTGTTCCTGTACGCCGACGATGAGGAGCACCATATCGGTGTGACCTGCCGGCACGCCGCATCGGTGCAAAGCATTCCCGACCAGCAACGGTTCGACTCGGATATCCGCCAGGTGCGGACGCTGATCGCCTGCGGCGCCCCGGTCACCGCCGAAGACAAACTCGAACCGGGCATGGAAGTGGAAATCAAGCAGGGGCCCCTGAGGGGCCTGACAGGGACCATCCTTTCCAGTGTCTCCGGGCGCCGGTTCGTGGTGGTGGTGAACTTTTTGCGGCGGGGAGCGTCTGTAATGCTGGACGACGCCATGCTGGCCAAGGTTTCCTGAGGGTAAAAACCAAGTGCTTTTCCTGGCGGAAACCCCGGCGCTGAACCTTGCGGAACTGGCATGGCCGTTCCTCTGCGCCCTGGCTACCGCCTTGGTCCTCACCCCGCTGCTGCGCCGTTGGGCGGTTCCCTTGGGCCTGGTCGACAAACCAGACGGCCACCGCAAGATTCATAAAGACCCGGTGCCCCGCGTGGGCGGCTTGGTGGTGATGGCGGGCCTCCTGTTCACCACCCTGCTGTGGATCTGGTGGCAGGTATCCAGTTCATCAAGCGATTTACCTCCGATCGGGCGTCTAGCCTCCTTGCTGGGTGGCGTGGGGATTTTGGTTTTGGTGGGGGTTCTCGACGACCGTTTTGAACTGCGCGGCCGCCACAAGCTATTGGGGCAGATTGTCGCGGTCACCCTGGTGGTGCTCCCCGGCGGCCTGCGGGTGGACCAGATCGAGTTCATGACCCGGCCGATTCCCCTTGGGCCTTTGGCGATCCCTTTCAGCTATTTCCTGTTCCTCGGGGCCATCAATGCCGCCAACCTGCTCGATGGCATGGATGGTTTGCTGACCAGCGTCGGGGTGGTGGGGGCAGTGACCTTGGCCGTTTTGGCCTACCTGTCGGGCCAAACCCTCACGCTATTGCTGGCGGTGGCCCTCGCTGGTGCCCTGCTGGGTTTTCTCACCTACAACCGCCCGCCTGCCAGTGTGTACTTGGGCGACAGCGGCAGCATGTCGGTGGGCTTGCTGCTGACCATGATGGCGGTGAACCTGGAGCGCAAAGACGACGCCCCCCTGCCGTTGGCATTGCCAGTCTGCCTGTTGTTCTTGCCCATTCTCGACACCGCGGCGGCGATCATCCGCCGCAAGCTGACCGGCAAAAGCATCTACACCGCCGACCGTGGCCACTTGCACCACTGCCTGGCCAGGGCGGGGTGGAAACCGGCGCATGTGATGATTCTGGTCGCTTTTTTGGGACTGGTCACCTCCTCGGCCCTGGTGCTCGCCTTCCGATGGCGAGATGACCGGGTTGCCTGGCTCACCTTGGCGTTGTTGGGTATCGGGTTCGTGGCCTTCGACCTTTTTGGCAAATCCGAATGTCGCCTGATCTACGCCCGACTGAGGCAAACCTTTTCTTCCAACGGTTCGACCGATGGGGATTCCAGCTCCATGCAGGTGCGCCTGCAGGGGTCTGGCCCGTGGGAGGAACTTTGGGAAGAGTTGCTGGCCAAGGCGCTGGAGCTCAACCTGCAGGGCGTCACCCTGGATGTGAACATGCCGGTGGCGCACGAGGCCTTCCATGCCCGGTGGAAAAGGCCCGGGATCAAGCTCGATTCGGACAAATGCTGGAAGACCGAGCTTCCCGTGGTGCTCCGTTCCATGGTGGTGGGCAAGATAAGCCTGCAGGGGGATCCGCAGGATGAAACGGTTTGGCGGGTTTTAGCGCAAATACAGCCCCTGCTAGCCCGATTCGAGCAAATGATTCAGGCCCAGCAACCTGTGAAGGGCCCTGTTCACCAGTTAGCATAAATTTCAGGTAACGATTTCAGCACGAGTCTTCCTTGCAGTGACCGAGGTTGCCTTGTTCGCTAGGGGTGTGTGCCCATGTCTTCCGGTTTGCAACCCAGGGTGAACGATCTGGCTCTTCAGGGCCAGCAGGGTGTGGGCATACCCATGGAGGCCATGCGGCCCCCCGAGGATCCCCTCAACATCCTCCGCATGCTCCAGCAGCGGATGGGATTGATTATTGTCACGGCCATCATCGGCCTGGTTGCAGGCGGCTTGTTCACGCTGCGGGTGCAGCAGTTCTATGCCGCGGCGGTTGACCTGATGGTGCTGAAGAAAAAGGGCGAGATCGGCGGCGACATGCGCACGGCGATTCTGGACGATTATGTGCAATTGCAGGTGACCGTGATCAAGAGTGATCAGGTCCTCAAGGAGGCGGCCACCCTTCTACAGCAAGGCGAGTTCGCCACCGGGGTGGCGCAGGGAACCACCGGTTCCCAGCCCGCCACCGATGCCGGAACGGGTGCCAATCCGACCCCGATCAATCCGTTCCAGGGCCGCGAGATCCAGCCCCTGATCGAATATTTGAGAAATGGTTTGGGTGTCACCCGGGCAAAAGAGGCCGGGGCCACCACAGCGTCGAACAACGTGCTGAACATCAAGTTCCAGGGCACTTCCCAGACCGAGTGCGTGATGGCCCTGAAGGCGGTGGTGAAGGGCTACAAGAACTGGCTCGATTTGAAATACAACCTCGCCAACGACATGCAGATGACCCGCATGGAGCGGACGATCACCAACTCCCGCCGCGACCTGCAGCAGATGGAAAACGACCTGCGCCAGACCGAGGAGCAGATGCAGAAAAACTCCACCTCGGGCGTGGTCTACCAGCAAAAGGCCTTGCAGGAAAAAGCCAGCGGCCTGATGAACCGCCTGGACCGCGTGAAGGCGCGCCAGGAGGAACTGACCGACCAGATGCGCCTGGCCGGCACCCTCAGCCAGTCAGACCTGCTGCCCAGCGCGGGTGGTGATGACCCGTCCAAGGAAATGAACCTGACCCGCAACCAGGAGATCCGCCTGCTGGAACGCAAGGTCAAGCAACTCACCCGGCAGGGCCTGGGCAAGGACCACCCCGATGTGAAGAACCTGGCCGAAGAGATCAATGAAATCAGGGATTACAACGAGAAGCTGGCCAAGGGCCTGATCCCCAAGGGCGCGGATGGAAAACCCACCAGCCTTTATGGCATCGGCGAGGACGAATTGTTCAGCACCAAGGCCCAGTCCTTGCTGCAGCATTACGGCAGCCGGATCGACGAGTACGAGGCCGAATTGGGCAGGGTGAAGGACCAACTGCAGTCCCTGCAGGAAGACCTCGACAAGCATAAGAATCTGGAAGAGCGCAAGAAGGATCTCGATCGCAAGATCGAGAACGCCGAGCGCCAGATGGAATTCACCGAGCAGATGAAGCAGCAGTACCTGATGACCAAGGACAATGGCGGTTATGAGGCCCAGGAACTGGGCCGCATCCCCGAGATCGGTTCCGAAGTGCCCAGCCGCAAGAGCCTGATGGTGGTGGCCGGTGGCATTTTCGGCGCCGCCTTGGGTGGTGGCCTGGCGTGGCTGCTCGAGCGATCCGACAAGACCTTCAAGTCGCCCGATGAGATCCGCCAGCGGCTTGGCCTGCCGGTGCTTGGCCATGTGCCGCTCTTCCCGCCGATGGACGAGGAGGAGAAGGCGCTCTGCAAGATCGACCCCACTCTCATCACCTTCCACAACCCCAAAAGCCAGGAGGCGGAATTCTTCCGCGGCCTGCGCACCGCGCTTTACTTCAGCACACAGGGGCAGGGGCACCAGGTGCTTCAGACCACCAGCCCCACGGCGGGCGATGGCAAATCCACCACCTCCGCCAACCTGGCGATCTCCATCGCCCAATCGGGCAAAAAGATCGTGCTGCTGGACGGCGACTTCAGAAAGCCCCGCGTCCACAAGATCTTCCGGCTCGACCAGCCCGAGGTGGGCCTGGCCAGCGTGGTGAACGGCGAGGCCACCCTGCAGGAGGCGATTCACACCTGCGAGGTTCCCGGCCTGCACCTTATTCCCTGCGGCCCGCGTCCAGCCAATCCCTCGGAACTGCTCACCACGCCCAGATTCCAAGAGGTGATCGAAGAGCTGCGCAAGATGTACGACATCGTCATGGTGGACACCCCCCCCATTCTGGCGGTGAGCGATCCCAGCATCGTTGCACCCCGGGTGGATGGGGTGTTGTTGGTCATGCGCGTGACCCGCAATGGCCGGCCTGCCGCCGAACAGGCTGCAGAGGTCTTGGGCACCCTGGGAGCCAAGGTGCTGGGCGTGGTTGTCAACGGGTACGATCCCCGCGAGGCCAGCAAATACGGCTACGGTTATGGCTATGGCTACAAGTACAGCTATGGCTACAAGTATGGTTACAAATACGGCTATAAGTACGGCTACAACTACACGGATTACGAGTCATACACCGACGACGAGGACGAGGAGAACGAGGAGGCCCAGGCCGAGGAAAAGCGGCAAAAGGGGCCATCCATGGCCTCCCGGGTACTTCCTAGCATTGCCCCCCGCATCCAGACGAAGCGACTGCCGCCCGCCTCGGGGGGTGGGGCTGTCGGGCCCGAGGGCGGTTCACCACCGCCAGCCAACCCTTAGAAGGACCAAAGAAACGGGCCGGGTTCGAAAACCCGGCCCGATTCTTTGGTTATCTAGCTAGCCGACCACCGTTAGGGGGGCCCGAAGCCGTCCAGCGATGCGGTGCCTATCAGGTCGTTTTGTCGCAGAATTGTCGAGAAGAAATTATACCTGAACTTGTAGTTAAAGTAGTTGACCATTGCTTCAGCAGGGGTCCACTGCATTACCATCATGTCTCCGGGCAAAAGGCGAATTCGCTCGCGAGGGTCCCGAAAGGCCCGAACAACATCCACACGGATATTTAGTTGGCGGTCATTTTCTAGCTTGCGTAGGATGGTTACAAAAGTAGGGTTCGGGTTGCCAAGGCCGCCACCTGAGGCAAAATTGCCACCAAAAGCCGTTTGGCTAAAGGCTCCATTAAGCAGCGGGCCACGCACCATGGAAATCGCCTCGATCACATCAAGGTCTGAATCGCGGGGAAGGGGATACTGCCCCACGCCAATCAGTCCGGCCGTGTAGAAGTATTCTGTTTTGCGACTTTCAACATAGACGATATCGCCGTCTTTAAGAAGGATATCCTCCTCCTCGAAGGGCCAGGGCTCGCCTGCTTTCAGCTTAAGCGGTACACGCATAAAGCTTTTGTTAGCCGTAGCCGGGGATGCCAGGTCAGTGGGGTTGGTGTTGCGCTGAATGATCACCTCGGCCTTTCCACCTTCCCCTGGCAGCCCTCCGGTGCGACTCAGTGCATTAAGCAGGTCATTTTCACCTGCAGGCAGCAGGAGAGCATAACCGTTTGCCGTTTTACCGTTGGTATTGTTCACCACCACTGATCCAAAT
>JAFMJU010000225.1 GCA_017853285.1 Gemmataceae bacterium | reverse complement strand
ATGCCATGGCGGCCATGATCTCGGGCGCCATGGAGAAAATCCCTCCCATGTCCCGCCCCGCCATCTGGGGTCGCTTCAAGGCCGACGAGGGGTTTGACCCGGTTCGTGACATGGAAGCCTTCCAGAAACTGGACAAACAATTCGCGCCACCAGGCAAGCCATGAACACCGCGGACGCTTGGTTGGACGCCGCCTACCGGAAAACCAGCTATTGGGTGGTGGAAGGGTTGGTGGAGGGCAACCAGCCGGTCGTTTTGCGTGTGGATCAGCCCTGCCCGGAAGGGATGGTGGCTTTGGTTGGTGCCGCGCCCTGGGCTGTCATGACCGCCTGCAACCCGGGGAGCGCTCCACTGGATTCCCTGGCCAACGCCAACCTGTTCCAGGCGTTGCGGCGGAAATTGGATGGGCTGGGAATCCAAAACCTGGCCGTGGCGGGAATGGATTCCGAATCGGGTTGGGTGGAACCGATGGTGCTGGTTTGGCCCATGGAATTGGCCCGTGCCATTGATTTGGGCAGGGAGCTGGGCCAAAGGGCGATCCTCGCGGCAAAACCCGGGGATTCCGATTGCCTGGAAGGGGTTGCCGGCCTTTTTTACACCGGGCTTTGACTGGAAACGGGAGCGGCCCCACGCCATCGCGGGCGGGGGTTCCTACAATCACAGATAACACGAAGCGCAGGCTTGCCGCCCAGTCCTTGGGATGGTTTAACCTGATACAGAGCATAGGCTTGCGGAAATTTGCTGGGGGTGGTGATGAGCGAGCCGGAGTACCGTCCGGGCCTGGCGGATGTGCCAGTGGCCGAATCGTCGATCAGTTTCATTGACGGCAAGCGCGCTCGGTTGGAGTACCGCGGCATCGCCGTGGAAACCCTTGCCCGCGAAAGCACCTTCGAGGAGACCTCGTGGCTGCTCCTGAAGGGTGAGCTGCCCACCCAGAAAGAACTGGCGCTGTTCGACCAGCAACTGAAGGAGCACCGCCGGCTGAAGTACAAGCTGGTGGACATGATCAAATGCATGCCGGAATCGGGCCACCCGATGGCTGCGCTGCAGTCCGCGGTGGCCGGCCTGGGCATGTTCTACCCGGCGCGGAATGTGACCGACACCAAGACCAATTGGGATTCGGTGGTCCGCCTGGTGGCCAAGTTGCCCACGATCGTGGCGGCCTTCCATCGGCTCCGCCATGGTGACGAAGCCATCCCTCCGCGTGAAGACCTGTCCCACGCCGCCAATTTCTACTGGATGCTGTTCGGCCGCGAGCCTTCCTCCGCGGTCGCCCGGGTGCTGGACGCGTGCCTGGTGTTGCATGCAGAGCACCAAATGAACGCCAGCACCTTTTCCGCGCGCGTGACCGGATCCACCTTGGCCGATCCCTATTCGGTGATCGCGGCCGCGGTGGGCACCCTCAGCGGCCCCCTGCATGGCGGCGCCAACGAGGAAGTGCTGGACATGCTCGAGGAGATCGGCGATCCCTCCAAGGCGTCGGCATGGCTCGAGCACGCGGTCGCCACCAAGAAGAAGATCATGGGTATGGGGCACCGGGTTTACAAGGTGAAGGATCCTCGTGCCACCGTGCTGCAGGAGTTGGCCGAGCATGTCTTCGCCGAAAGCGGCAAGCCGGTGCGCTATGACTTGGCCCTGCAATTGGAGGCTGCCGCGGTCCGCATCCTTGGGCCGAAGGGCATCTACCCGAATGTCGACTTCTTCTCGGGTATCATCTACGAGTCTCTCGGGATCCCCCGGGATCTTTTCACCCCCATCTTCGCCATCGCCCGTGTGGCCGGCTGGTTGTCGCACTGGCTGGAGCAACTGCGCAACAACCGGATTTTCCGGCCCGAGCAAGTCTTCACCGGCGTCAACGACAAACCGTATCTTTCCATCGACCAGCGTCCCTGACGGTGCCCCAGCGGCGGTGAATGACAAATGCTAGACATCCAGCATGTGCGTGAAAACCTGGACGCGGTGCGCGCCAATTGCGCCAACCGCCTGGTGAAGGCGGATCCCGCCCTGGCGGTGGAGGCCGACGACCTCCGTCGCTCGCTGGCGCAGCGGACCCAGCAGGTTCAGGAGCGCCAGAACGAGGTCTCCAAGCTCATTCCCAAGGAGAAGGACCCGGCGGCAAGGCAGGCGCTGATCGCCGAGGGCAAGACCCTGCGGGAGGAGGCCCAGGCGCTGGAAGGCAAGCTCCGCGAGGCCGAGGTGAAGGTGCGCGAGGCCCTGTGCCAACTGCCCAACCTCACCCACCCCGACGCCCCGGTGGGGGCAGACCCCGACAGCAACAAGGACATCCGCCACTGGGGTGACATTCCCTCCTTCGACTTCACCCCCAAGGACCATGTCGCCCTGATGGAGGGGCTGGACCTGGTTGATTTCGAGGCCGGATCCTCGGTCACCGGGCCGAAATTCTATTTCCTGAAGAACGAGGCGGTGCTGCTGGAACTGGCCTTGGTGCAGTTCGCCCTCACCAAGTTGGTGGCCCGGGGTTACACCCCGGTCATCACGCCCGACCTGGCCCGGGTGGATGTGCTGGAAGGCATCGGCTTCATGCCGCGCGATCCCAACCCCGAAACGCGCCAGGTGTACACCATCGAGCAATCGGACCTGTGCCTGGTGGCCACCGCGGAAATCACCCTGGGCGGCATGCACCGCGACCAGATTCTGGATGGTGCCAGGTTGCCGCTCAAGTATGTGGGCCTGTCGCACTGCTTCCGAACCGAGGCGGGCGCCCCCGGGCGCGACACGCGGGGTTTGTACCGGGTGCACCAGTTCACCAAGGTGGAGATGTTCGGCTTCTGCGCCCCGGAGCAAAGCGAGCAGATCCACCTGGAGATTTTGGCCATCGAGGAGGAGATCTTCCGGGAATTGGGTCTGCCCTACCGGGTGATCGACACCTGCACCGGCGATCTGGGCGGGCCGGCCTACCGCAAGTACGACCTGGAGGCCTGGATGCCGGGCCGCGGCGGCTATGGCGAGGTGACCAGCACCAGCAACTGCACCGATTTCCAGGCGCGTCGATTGAACATCCGGTACAAATCGGCCGGCCAGAAGGGCACCCGGTTTGTCCACACACTCAACGGCACCGCCGTCTCCTGCGCCAGGGCCCTGGTGGCCCTGGTTGAGAATCACCAGCAGGCGGACGGTTCGGTAATGGTGCCTCCGGTACTCCGGCCCTGGGTGGGCAAGGATATCATCAGGAAAGGGGCCTGAGCCGGGCGCAAGCCCGAGGTGCCCCGGAGGGAGTTCGGGGTGGCAGGCGGCGAGGAAGAGCCAGGCGATCGGCGGGAGGCGGGCGAGACATCGCCCGATACCCCTCCAGCCGAAGTCGTAAGTCCGGCGGAGAAGGTGCGGAGTTTCCCGCACTCCCCGGGCGTTTACCTGATGAAAGACGCCCAGGGCCGGGTGATTTATGTCGGCAAGGCCAAGAGCCTGCGGAACCGGGCCGGTAGCTACTTCACCAAGGCGGCGGCCGAGGATCCCCGCACCGCCGACATGGTGCCCCTGATCGCCGATATCGACCATATCCTGGCCGAGACCGAGGTGGACGCGCTCCTGATGGAGGCGCGGCTCATCAAGGACATCCAGCCCCGCTTCAATGTGGAGCTGAAGGACAACAAGACCTTCCCCTACCTGCAGATCCGGGTGCGCGAGGAGTTTCCCCGCGTGGAGTTCACCCGCAACCCCCGCCGGCGCGGTGTGCGACTGTACGGGCCGTTCACCTCCGCCGCCAGCTTGCGGATGGCCATCCAGGTGCTGCAGCGTGTGTTCCAGTTCCGCACCTGCAAGCTGAACATCCGGTCGACCGATCCGCGGTGGCGGTGGTATCGCCCGTGCATTCTCCATTCCATCCGCCAATGCACCGCCCCGTGCAACCTGCGGGTGAGCCGCGAGGATTACCGCGCCCAGATCCGCTCGCTGCGGCTGGTGCTGGAAGGCAGGAAAAAGCGCCTGCTGCGCGAGATGCGGCTGAAAATGGAGGAAGCGGCCGGGGCGCTGCAGTTCGAGCGCGCCGCCCGACTTCGGGATGACATCCGCGCCATCCAGTCCCTGGGCAGGCGTGGCAGCGTGGAAAAGGATGTGCAGCCCGAGGTCTTTTCGGTGGATCCCAAGAAGGGGCTTGCCGGGTTGCGCAAGGTGCTGGGCCTGGAAGACCGGCCCCGGGTGATCGAGGGGGTGGATATCGCGCACCTGGGGGGCACCGACACCGTCGCCTCGCTGGTCTGTTTTCTGGACGGGCTGCCTTTCAAAAACGGTTACATGCGCTACCGAATCAAGACCGTGCGGGGCATCGATGATTTCGCCAGCATCCGTGAGGTGATCAGCCGCCGTTTCAGCCATCCCCCCGAGGAGCGGCCCTGGCCCGACATTTTGCTGATAGACGGCGGCAAGGGGCAACTCAACGCAGCCCTGCAGGCCTTCGAGATGCTGAAGCTGCAACCCCCCGCGCTGTTGTCGCTGGCGAAGCAGGAGGAGGAGGTGTTCCTGCCGGGGGAGGCCGAGTCCCTGCGCCTGAGCCGACACAGCGAGGCGTTGCGGTTGCTGCAGGCGGTGCGCGACGAGGCCCACCGCTTCGCCCAGCACTACCACCACCTGTTGCGGCACAAGCGATTCACCGGGGACAGGCCGAAAAGGCATCCGGGGAAGGGGAAAAATCCCCCGGGTGAGGCGAATTGAAATCGGACCGGTTTTTGACACGACTAGCTGGAGGACCGAATGCGCATCCTGATGACCAATGACGACGGCATTTACGCGCCTGGTTTCCGGGCCTTGCTGAACGAGATGAAGAAATTGGGCGAGGTGCTGGCGGTTGCCCCCGCCACAGAGCAAAGCGCCGCGGGGCACTCGGTGACCATATTCAGCCCCATCGTCGCCACCGAGGTGGCGGACGAGAAGGGGGAAATGCTTGGTTGGGCGGTGGAGGGGCGCCCGGCGGATTGCGTGAAGCTGGCCCTGCGAATGCTGCTGCCCTGGTCGCCCGACCTGGTGGTGAGCGGCCTGAACGCGGGCAGCAACGCCGGCATCAATGTGCTGTATTCGGGGACCGTGGGCGCCGCGATCGAGGGTGCCTTTTTCCGCAAGACCAGTATCGCCTGCTCGCTGGAAATGCCCCCGGTGGGCCGGCCCGATTATTTGCAGGGCGCCAGCCTGGCGCGCCAGATGGTGGAGCGCATTTTGGCGGGAAACCGCGAGGAGGGATCGCTGTTCAATGTGAATATCCCCGACCTTTCCCGCGGGGCGCCCCGCGGGGTGAAAGTGTTGCCGCAAAACACGGCGAGCTATGTGGAGTGGTACGACAAGCGCGTGGACCCGCGCGGCCGGGTCTATTTCTGGATCGGCCCGGATTTCAACTGCCCCACCCCCAACCCGGACACGGATGTCACGGCATTGGCGGAACGCCTGATCACCGTTACTCCCCTTCAGTTCAACCTGACCCGGCACGACCAAATCGGTACCATGCAAGGGTGGGACTGGAGCGTGCAGGGGCTGGATCCCAATCCGCCCGCGGGTGGCGGAAGCAGCTCTTCTTGAAACGACGAAAAGCGAGGGACCATCTTTATGAACGCGATTGAGTTGCTCACCGGGGCCCTGAAGGGATCCGAGGCGGTCACGCTGGGATTTCTCGACGGTTTTAGCGACAAGGACCTGCTGGACCGACCCGTGAGCGGGGCCAACCATGCCGCCTGGCAGATTGGCCACCTGATCTTGTCTGAGCGATTCATCCTGGCTGAACAGTTGCCCGGTGTGAATTATCCAGCGCTGCCCGCCGGATTTGAGACCCGCCACGGCAAGGATGGGGCCTCACTGACAGAGACCACGGGCTGGCCCGCCAAGGCCGAATACGAACGGTTGTTCCGCGAGACCCGGGAGGCGACCATCACCGCGGTTGCGCGATTGACTGAAAGCCAGTTGGACCAGCCCACCCAGGGGCGGTTGGCCGCCAAGGCGCCCAAGTTGGGAAACCTGATCCAACTGATCTCCAACCACGACCTGATGCACGGCGGTCAGTTTTCGGTGGTGCGCCGCAAGCAGGGTAAGCCGGTTCTTTTCTGACGCAGCGGGCACTTGTCGCGGGGGTGGGCCATGCGGCCAACCGACTGGGCCAACATCATCACGGTTTTCCACTTCCTGATCGTGGCGGTGGCGGTGGGGGCCGTTCCGGTTTTCGCGGTGGGCCTTCTGACAGGGTCTGGATGGGCCAGGAATTTCTGGCTTCGCCTGATGCATCTGTTGTTCATCGCCTTTGTGGTGGGCGAGACCGCGATCGGTCAGGAGTGCCCTCTCACCACCTGGGAGAGGGAATACAGGTGGGCCGATGGGGCTGACCTGCACGAGGTGGACAAGGAGCCGTGCCTGGCCCGTCTGGCCCACAACATCACCTTCCTGCAATTCATCGGTAGCATGACCATCGAGGAGATGCTGCCGTACTATGTGACCTTTGGCCTCATCGTCCTGCTTTTGTGGCTTTTGGGACCGCCCCGCTGGCCCTGGGCAAGGCGTGATGAAACCCCGGGCTGAACCATTTTTCTTTGGGTTTGGCGCAAAATTCTCTGGTAGCTTGTTGACTGACATCCGGTTTGGGAGACCGCCCCGATGAGCGTGACGCCTATGGCACAATGGACTGCTGGATTGGCATCCCTTTGGCTGGCCGCCGCTCCGGTGGTTGCCGAAACCTGGCCGCGGTTCAGGGGCCCGGGAGGCGACGGGGTGGCC
>JAFMJU010000224.1 GCA_017853285.1 Gemmataceae bacterium | reverse complement strand
TATCATTTTTGACTGGTTGGAGAGTCGAACTGGCAATCGCTTCGGTTTTCCATGCCTTGACCCGCTTTTGCTCCCCATGCGACTGTGTTCCCCTCGGACGGATGGGAGTCGCGTATGGCCCGGTCGATCGAAGTGGGGGACGCGTCAGGCATCAGCCTGGTTCTTCCTGCTTTCAATGAGCAGGAATGCATCCATCAGGCTGTCAAGGAGGCTGTCGAGGCCTTATCCACCTTGGGCATGCCCTTCGAGGTGGTGGTGGTCAATGATGGCAGCACCGACGCGACCGCCCCAATGGTCGCCGCCATGGCGGCGAATGACCAGCGCGTCCGCCTGATCGATCTGCCCCAAAACCAGGGTTACGGCAACGCCTTGCGGCAGGGGTTCCTGGCCAGCCGCATGCCCTTGGTGGCTTTCACGGATTCTGATTGCCAGTTCCACCTCGAAGACCTGCGCCTGCTGATCGATCAGATTCCACAGTCTCCCGTGGTGGTGGGCTGTCGCCAGGGTCGGAAGGATCCTTGGCGCCGCAAGTTCCTCTCCCGTGGTTTCAATTTGTTGGCGGATTCTCTGGTGGGCACAGGGGTCCGCGATGTCGATTGCGCGCTCAAGGTGTTTCGCCGGGCCGATCTGCTGAAAATTTTGCCTGAAACCGGTGGTTTTCTCGTCAATACCGAGATGGTGGTTCGTGCCCGTTCCATGGGCCTTGATGTCCGGGAAGTGCCTGTCCGGCACCGTCCCAGGGCGGGGGGCCACAGCAAGGTGCGGCTCACCGAGGTGCCCAAGGTCTTTTTGGCCCTCGCCCGTTTTTGGTTCACCCGGGTGGCGTTTGGTCACACCGGCCATTCTGGTGATGGCGCCCCTGCTCGCATGGGCAAGGCGGAATTCCTCGGCCTGATTGGGTTGGCCGTTTTGGCGGTTGCCATGTTTCTGGGGAATGTCCGGGCTCCCCTGCTGGAACCCACGGAAGCCCGTTACGCCGAAATTCCCAGGCAAATGCTCATTCACGGGTCCTGGTTGGTTCCCGTCCTCGACGGACAGCCTTATCTGGATAAGCCCCCTCTGTTTTATTGGTTGGTCATGGGGGCCTACCAGATGGGAGGGGTTTCCGATCGGGTGGCACGCTGGGTTCCCGGTTTGGCGGGTGTTCTGACCGTCTTGGTCGCCTGGGGCTGGATGCGTTTGCGAACTGGCCCCAGGGCCGCATTTTTGTCGGCCTTCCTACTGGTCACTTGCGCCCGCTTCGTCCATTACGAGCGAATGCTGGCCATGGACTCAGTGCTCTGTTTGTTGGTGCTTGCCGCATTGGCCTGCGGAGAATTGGCCTGCCATTCAGGCGGGTTCCGCCGATCCTGGTGGGTTGCCGGCGCGCTGACTCTCGGGCTGGCCCTGCTGACAAAAGGTTTTGTCGCGATCCCCGTGGTGCTGGGCCCGCTCGCCATGTGGTGGGTGCTCGATCAAGGCGTTGGCAGGCCCGGTTGGAAGGACGCGGTTTTGGGGGCGTTCCTCGCGCTGCTTCCGCTCATGGCCTGGATGGTGCCCATGGCCGCCAGGCTGGATGGATTTTTGGAGTATTTTGTCTGGCGGCACCATGTGGTCCGATTTCTCGAGCCGTTTGATCATGCCGGGCCAGTTTGGTACTACCTGCCTGGTTTGTTGTTTGGCCTGGGGCCTTGGTTGGTGCTGCTTCCGGGTTTGGTTGGCCGGGTTCTGGGCAGATCGGCGTTGCGCACGGGTGGTGGACAGCCAGTTTTGGGGTTGGTTCTAACCGCCTTGGCTTTCAATCTCGCCTTTTTCAGTTTGGCGGGTTGCAAACGACCAGTTTATTCGATGGCATTTGTGCCTTTTGCGGCCATAGCCTTGGGCCTTCACCTTGATCTAGCCCTTCCCGCCGGTTGGCGAAAGCTGTTCTCGCTTCCAACAATCTCGGCAAAATCTGCATTTGTTTTGGTGGGGGCGATCTGGATCGGGTTGGGCTGCGGAGCGGGTTACAAGGGATGGATTGATGCCGAATCCGCCTACGGATGTGTTGCATTGGGTTCGTCGCTGTTGGCGGTGCTTGGCGTTTGGCATTGGGCAGGCCGCGGGGTGGCATGGTCTGCCCCGTTGGCGGCTTGTGCTGTGCTGGGAGTTTTCACCTGCTGGGAAGTGTTGCCCGGTTATCACGAGGGGTTCTCGCTGCGCGGCCATTTGCGCCAGGCAATGAAACCCAGATGGGGCGCGGATCTGCTGGCAAAGGCTTCAGTTAAAGCCGAGACGGAGTTGGTTTGTTTTCCCCATCGCTGGGATTCAGCGGGTTTTTACCTGCCTAATGCCAAAATCACGGTGTTCGGGCCGGGTGATCAGGCCGCCATGGAGAACCACCTGAGGCAAAATCCTGACGCGCTGTTGCTGATGAAACCGGGCAGGGCCCTGAACCAGTTCCTTGCCCGGTTCCCCACCCGCTCCCCCAAGATAGAAAACTCGATGGGTGCGGTGGCGGTCACCCGCCTCGAGGAGAGGGGACTCACCCGGAATTCTTTCAAGACCGAATGAGTCAGCTCAGGCGGCCTGTTTCATGGAGCCGCGAAAACCCAAGGCCTTGCCATAGCCCTCCCGGGTAATCCTGGCCGTCTCTGCCCAAGTAAACCGGCGGGCCCATTCCGTTGCGCCGGCCCGCAATCCTTCCACCCATTCCGGGTTTCTGGATGCACGCAGCATCGCTTCCCGCCACCCTCCCTGATCCTCAATTTCAACCAGGTGGCCTTGGCCGTCCAGCACTTCCCGCACGGCGGGAGCCGTCGAGGCGATGACCGCCCCCCCGCAGGCCATCATCTCGATGGGCGGCATGCCAAAGCCCTCGTATTTCGTCGGAAACAAAAGGGCGTGTGCCGAACTGTACAAAGCCGGCAAGTCCTGGTCATCCACATAGCCAAGGCGGCGGATCCCCGCGGCAAGCCCCTTGGTCTGCAGGAAATCCCTCAGGTCATCGCATCGCCAACCCCACCCGCCCACCAACACCAGAGGGTGGCGTTGCCGGTCTTCGGCCGGCAGGTCGCACCATGCCTTTGCCAGGAGCAAAAGATTCTTGCGCGGTTCCAGGGTTCCCACATGGAGAAAACTGCCGCGGGGCAAATCCAGACGCTGAAGGACCTGCTCCTGTTCGGCCAGCGGAGTCGGTTTCAGGTGGTTTCGGACTCCCATCGGCGTGATGGTGATCTGCTCCGGTTTCAGGCCGAGGACGGAGACCAGTTCATCACGCACCGCCCTGGACAGCGTGAAAAAGTGGCTGGATCGCTCGATGCCACCTTGGGCCCGCTTTTCAAAAACCTTCACGCGGTCCACGGGATGCCATTCGGGATGGGTCAGGGAGGATAGATCGTGGAAGGTGGTGACGGTCGGAACACGGGTTGGAACCGGCAGGAAATTCGGCTCGTGGTAAAGGTCCACCTCTCCGCGTTCATGCCAGCGGTCCAGCATTCTCGACAGGTACGCCTCCTGAATGGCCCGTGCCCTTCCAAGCGCCCTCGATTTCCAGGTTTCCTCGGTGGAGTTCGGTCCGATTGCTGAAAGATTGCCCGGGCTTCTCCGTTTGCCGGGCCGTACCATCCACGGGCGGATCAGGAACCATCCCTTGCGAAGCAGCCTTCCCGCTGCCCCTGGAAATTCCATGTAGCTTTCACTTTCCCCGGCGGAGGCCTTCAGCGCCTCCAGGGTGGCTGCGGTGTACCATCCCACTCCCGAGCGCGGGCCGATTGAGGGCAGGATATTCCAGGCTACGCGCATCGTGCGATTCTTCCGTGGTCCGTGAAGGAAACGACCTTTTCTGGTCAGGCTGCTGATCGTTTGAAACCAGGAATCAGTCGGTGCAGTTGATCGGCTATCCACTTGCCCTGCCGGGCGGGATCCAGTGTCCTCGCCACCGATTCCTTGGCCCGCAAACCGACTTGTCTTGCCAGCACCGGCTGGGAGCGAACCCATCGCATCAAGTTGGCGGCCTCGGCAAGATCCGGGTCAGCCCACTTCCATCCCTTCTGGAATGGTGGCCTGTCCTGGCGGATGGTCGTCATGCCGTGCCGCACCAGCAAGGCGGTGTTGGTGTCCAGAAAATCCAGCACGCCGGAATAAGCCGTGGTGATAACCGGTTTGCCCAGGAGCGCCGCCTCCGCCATGGTCAGGCCCAGGCCCTCGGCCCGATGGAGTGACACATAACAATCAGCGGCATCCATCAGGCCCAGCAATTCGTGCCGGCTCATGGTTCTTTCCACCAAAATGATCCGCGGATCACCGGCGACCATTTGCCTGAGTTTTCCCATGTTGTGGGGCTCAGCCTGCGGGCGGCTGACTTTGATGACCAGCCGGGCTTCACGCGTGCGTGGAAACGCGGTCTGGAAGGCCCGCACCAGGCCGAAGGGGTTTTTCCGTTCCACCGAGCTCGCTGCATCGAACACGAACAGGAAAACCGTTTCGCCGGCCTTGAGGCCGTAGATATCGCGGGGTACCGGCTCGAAGGGCTGAATCCTCAAAGCCTGTGGCATGTCGATCACAGGCACCGGCAAAACCTTACGCAAAGATTCTCCAATAAAGCGGGAAGGAGCCCAAATTTCATCAAAGAAAGTGCTATTTTTGATCCAGGGCTTGGGCACATCCTCCAGCTCCCAAAACCATACCCCCACCCGGCGAATCCCCTTGCGTATCGGCAGTCCGGCCCGCTGGTAAAGGGCCTTCGGTTCCCATAGGGGCGGAACCACAAAAACGCTCAACCCGTGCTCCTCCAGTCCCAGTGTTTCGGACCGGTTGTGCAACACATCCGACATGGAATTGGGGACATCGCGCAGGCTGACCGGGCAGCCGTGCCGGGCGGCGGAGCGTCCCAGTTGGGCCGCAGCCTCGCGCAAGCCGCAGGTGCAGTTCCAGTAGGTGAACAGGTTCAGCCCCTGGTCAGCGCCCCACGAGGGGCCGTCCAATGGCCCCAATATTTTTTCCGCGGAGGTGATACCCCCGGCGGGCCATTTGGGTGGAGATTCCAGCAGCGAACTGTCCAGCAACGGGTAGTCCTTGGCCAGGTCTGCCACGCATTGGCGCCAGCCGGATACCGTGCGGGCGTCGGGCCAGCGTTCTTGCCAGGCTGGCAGGCGCAGCCAGGTTTCTGCCAGGCTGGTGGAGTGGTCCTCCAAAGTTTCAAGGGCGAACCACAGGGCCTCTTCCGGGGACACCACGCCCATGTCCCGGTGCCCGGTCCGGATCAGGAATCCCAAGCTGGTCCTCAACCCGGGCGCCATCATCCCGAGCGGGGCCTTTTCCAAATGCCACGGGTTCACATCCAGAAATCGCCGGGCGATGTCACCGGGCCGTGATTGGAATATCTTTCGCAACCCGTCAATCCACGCCAGCCGGCTCAGCCCGGCCGGGGGATCACCTTCACCCAGCCAGGTGAAGTAGGATCCTTCCACCCCGTCACGCAGGGCCCGGGGGTGGGCGTTGAATAGGTTCGGATCCGTGATGAGTGGCCCGAGGACCGCCCGAATCCATTCCGATGGATCCTTCGGGGCTGAGGTGGCCTGCCCGGTCAGTGCCAATTCACCGCCCAGGCTCACGATATGGGTGAGCACGCGTCTGGGATCGTTCAGGCTGAACCAATCGCCGGACCGCGCCTCGCGCCTCGCCTCCCGGGCGATTCGGGCATGGAGGATGGGATTGAGAATCCGTATCTTCGCCCCCCACAATGCTTGGAAAAATAGGGATTCTTCATGGAATCCCAGCGCCCGCAGCCTCTTTTTCACCGATTCGAACATGCTCTGTTTCCTGTCTCTCAGGTTTGGCCGGGGTGGCTAGGCGGCATGACGCCGTCCGGTGGTTGAGTGGTCCGATGCCCCCCGAGCGTCCCTCGAGGCGGCGATCTGCCGGAGCACCCTGTGCCCGTACGATTCCATGGAAAGTAATTTGCCAACCTCCACCCGCGCGCGATCGCCCAGGCGCTTGGCCAAGGCTGGATGGTCATAAACCCACTGAAGGTGGGCGGCGGCCTGTTCGATGTCAGCCTCGGCCCACTGGCATCCCATCGGGTAGTAGGGCAGTTTTTTGGTGATGGGAACCAGCTTGTGGTTCACCACCAGGGCGGTCTGGTCGGACATGAAATCCATGTTGCCGGAGTATCCTGTGGCGATGACTGTTTTGCCGTACAGCAGGGCCTCCGCGATGGTGATCCCGTAACCTTCCGACCGGTGCAGGCTGATATAGCAATCGCACATGTCCATGATGCCATAGGCTTCCGGTCGGCTCAGATGCTCATCGATGATGATGGCGTTCACGCTTGCCGCCGCCTCCCGCAGGGCGCGAACACCCTCCGGGTCGAAGCTTGGCCGGGTGATCTTGAAAACCAGTCGGGCATCGCGCTTTTTGGCCAGCGAACGCCGGAAGGCTTCCACCACCGCCAGCGGATTTTTCCGCTCGATCACCGAGGCGACATCGAACATGAACAGCGCCACAAAATCCGATTCTCCCAGGCCGTACCGGGCCCGGTTCACCGGAGCGTTGGGCAGGATTTCCGCCCCCGGAAGCACGACATTGACGGTGGCGCGGGGCGCCGCTTTTCGGACTGCCTCCGCCACGAAGCGGGTGGGCGTCCAGATCTCGTCAAAATGACGGGACTCCCGGGCGTATTTCTGCGGAAGCAGATCCAGCTCCCAGGCCCAGTAGCCGATCCTCCAGACCCCGGGCTTCCGCGCCAGGCCAGCCCGGGGATAAATACGCCCCGCATTAGCGAAAATGGGCAC
>JAFMJU010000223.1 GCA_017853285.1 Gemmataceae bacterium | reverse complement strand
CCTTTGGCGTCGCGCAGGGCCAGGCGCACCGCCTCCGAGGTGCTTTTGGATAGGACTACGGTCCCCAATCCGTCCAATTGCACCTTTCGCCTGATGACCTTTCGGTCGGCATCTAGCCACCACGAGGAGGAACCCAGTTCCACCGCGGCTTCCCGCATCAGCTTGGGTTTCCAGTCCACCCGCACCAAATCCAACGGTTGGCCACCCACGGTTACCCGTTCGGGGGGGTGCATGGTTGCAGTCAGCCCGACCACTTGATTGATGAGGGGTTCATGGCCCAGCACCCGGCAGGTGTCTCCCGGTTCCATGGAGCGTTTGGCCGGCAACCGCTCGCGGGCCAGCAGCCCCAGCACCGAGTCGGACCAGGTTTGCGGGGACAGGCTTTTGCCGGCAGCGTCCCGGAAGTTCATCTGGTCGGGGTCCTCGGGATCTCTTTGTCCCTGGATATGGACCAGGGTTTTGCCGTTTTGGCCCTGCTTCAGAACGAGGGATTCAACCCGCCCCTGGGCGTCTTCCACATTGCTCACTTCCTGGCGCAGCCGGACGGTGCTGCCGTAACGCTGGAGGACCAGTTCCAGTTCCTGGGTCACCAGCGTTTTGCCGGGCGGTGCATCCTTGCCCGATTCGGATGCCTCGCGGACGGTCATTCGCCAGGACCCGATGGGGGCCTGATCCAACTCCACCAGATACCAGGCTTCCTCGATGAGCTTGCCGAAGGGGGAAGGCAGGTCCGCCGCGGTCAACAGCACCGGAAGGAGCAGAAATGCCGGCAGCCAACCCAGCGTGGAAAGAAGCGGTTGGCGGGTGAAAACCCTTGGGCGTTGGGTACGCATGGAGCAGGGCTCGCAGGGAAAGACGGCCCGGAAGGCGGGAAAAAAGCTGGAAGGCCGTGTCGCTCCCTCTGGATCGGAAGGCTGGTTGAAACAACTTGGTAGTAAAATCTGCCGACTTGAGAAAATAGGATGTTTTTTTGTGAAATTGGATAAAAATTGCCGGTAGGGAAAGCAGTCCGGTCAAAGAAGGTGGATAAGGCAAAAAAGTTGCGCAGAGTCTTCTAGGTATGCGCCCACCAAGCGGTGAGCAGGGCCCTGAAAAAGCAGGAATTTATGCAGGCGGGTGCTTTTCTCCGGTCCCGCGCAAGGCATAGAGTGTTGTGGGCAATGGGCACCCCATTGCTTCACATCACGCAAGCGCGGCTGGCCCAGTGACCGTCGGTCCCCGGGGCAGCGAGAAAAACGGCAGGTGCACATGGTTGTTGATAGCGGCGACGCGCAGGCGTTTCGTTTGCCCCGCGGAATCCGTCCCGGACCCCAATCGACCGTGGTGCCCCGGGAGGGCTACCGCCACGGGGTGTTCAAGGATGGCGGGCGCAAAGTGCCCATGCTGGCGGCAACCGTTTCGGCAGAACGCCTGTTCGAGGTGTTCACCGACCTGTTGGGTGCCTTCACCGACACGGTGGATGTTTACCTGCAGCGCCATGCGGGCGGGGAAAACTCAAGGGAGATGCTGCGCGAGGGCGTGGAACTGCCCGTTCTGCTCAGTCATTTGTACGGGGCTGAGGACCTGCTGGTGGATGACGGGGCCACGGGCCTGGTGGTGTGCGCCAGCCATGGCCAACCGATGACAGAGGTTCATTTCGACGACCACAAGGCTTTGATCGTATACGCGTACAACCTGACACCTTTCATGGAAGTGCTGGAGGAACACCAGATTCGTCGCGACCCCGGTCACCGACTGATCCTGGAGGAACAGCATATTCACCTGGAAATCCCCGATGGGGAATCAGCCTTTGACCAATTCGCCTGCGAGCTGAGCATGATGCCGGTTCCGGAAAAGGTGAGGAGATAACCGCCGGCGCAAAACTGGCCGGGGCTTTCGGATCCCCCGCGCATTCCCTTGCGGAAGGCGCGGGGGAAAGTGTTTCGTGGGCGGTGGATGGACGGTGATGAAACGGCTGGTTGTCACTCGGGAAGGTTGCCCTGACGATGGCTGCTTTGGCCGGATGGGCCCGTCCTTTGGGCCCTGAAAAACGGAACCGGGGGCCTGTTGTTCGGGCCCCCGGTTCCGTTTTTTATCCATCAGGACGACTGGCGCGAGGCTCAGGGTAGCGGCAGATCCTTGAAGGTGAACGGCACCTGGTGGTCCATGGTTTCCCAAGTGGTGTAGAGCAGTTTGGTGGGGGGGCCGGCGGGTTTGGCCGCGGGCGCGGGTTTGGCCGCCGGCGCTGGAATGCCCGGGAGCACCAAGCCGCGGATATTCACCTTCGCCCTGGCCGCATTTTGCTGCGGGATTGGCGGTCCGAATGTGAAGGTGATGGTGGCGAAATTGGGGCCGCTGGTGCCCCAGTTGGACCCCTGGTTCTGGAATTTGTTTCCTTCGGCGTCGGTGAGTTCGAGACGCTGGTACAGCGAGTTCATCCAGGTGTAGTCGCCAGGGTTGTCGTTATTCTTCTCGCGGACCGACAGTTTGACGGTGATCGGCTTGCCCGGCGCGTCTCCCACGCCTGTCACCTCGTCGATGGTGAAGCTGGTGGAGGCGATGTCGATCGATTTTCCCTTGCTCTTAGCCAGTTCGGTGGTGATGGGAATCTGCTTTTGATCGACCAGCACCAGGCAGGAAACCACACCGGAGATGGTCTTGATGGAGCCGCTGGACCCTGAGGGACGGCGGAGCACCACATTGGCCATTTGTGTCTGCGAACGGTAGCCGTTGCCGTAGCGGCTGACATGGCGTCGGCTGGTGTTGGCGGCATCGTTGGCGGGGGGCAGCAGCGATTGGCCGTCCTCGGTCCATGCCTCGGTGAGGCGCGGCTCGTTCACTCCCAGAAGGGGAAGGCGGGGCTCGCTGAAAATGGCCATGCCCAAAGTAAGGGTTTCGGTGCGGCCGGGGCCCGAGACGGAAGCGCCAGGGCTGCCAGGATTGGCGTTGGCCAGATCGATGTTTCGGTACTGCTGCAAAGATGTGGCCACCAGGCGGAAGGGGCCATCGTAGGCAACCAGCGGGGGGCAGTTGCCCGCTCCCAAACGGATGCGGTCATCGCCATAGCCTTGCTGCAGCACGGTCCCGGTCAACCGGCCCAACTGGTCCACCGCCTCGAGCAGGGTGATGTTGTCGCAGCCGAAATCGACCTGCTGTTCGAGATTGTTCCAGGCCTCCACGGTGTAGCCGGTGGATTTGGAAATCTCTTCCAGGGTGGCGCGGAGGGTGCGGGACTTGCGTTCGAGGCTCACCCGTTTGGGGGCGAGGCGCAGGGAGGCCTCCAGGGGCCCCTGCAATTCGGCGGCCCGCCGGCGGACCTCCGCATCCGGATGATTTTGCGCGCGCCGGAGCGCCTTCAGTGCGGACTGGCCGCCGAGGCGAAGCGCATCCGCGGCGGACTCGCGCCGGGCAAACTGGGAGGAACCCAGGTCTTCGATCAGGGCCTGAAAAGTTTCTTCGGAAGTTAGATTATTCGCGGGTGCGGGCTTTGGGGGACGGGCAGAAGGGGCAGCAGCATCCTGGCCGCTGGCCCCCCCCGATACCCTCAGGACCATCCCAACAGACCAGCCGCACAGCAGCAGTCGCCGCAAAAAGCGTGGTTTGCCCGCTCGCATGATGAGTTCGTGCTCCCAGACAACCTCGCTTGGGCTTTGCGGCCCCGTTGCCGGGCCGAGCCGTCAAGATGTGCCCTTGATGCTACAGGAGCGGAGAACGGTTTATCAAGGACCGGGAAGGCGCTAAAAGTGGCTTCAGGACAAAATGATGCTGGACCCGCCGGGTCCTGCGGGCTGTGCCGAGAAGGTTCCGCAATCGGAAAACCGGGGAGAAACCGGCGGTTGGACCACCTAAGGCCTTTCCCGGTTTGGGTTTTCAGCAAGGAACAACAGGGCCCCCTGATTCTCGGGACGGGGTGCGATCTCCGGCGGGTCGGGCGTTCCCGCCCAAGCCTGCGCCTGTTTCCCCGGTCTGGCCCGCGTGCATTGGAGCAGCCAGGCCTGGTTGGGGGTGGGGGGTGATGAGCAGATCAGTGCCAATGGCACCGCGGCTTCAACGGTCCAGTTTCCCTCGCCTTGCGAAACCTTGACGAACCAGCGGGGATCCCACCCCTGGTCCATCCAGCATGTGTCTGAAACGCCACCGGCCTGGTCCACGGTCAACCGATAGCCGGTGGAGTAGTCGCGGTCGATGTCCAGGTACCAGGTGATCCGGTCCCGGCGCGGCGAGGCGCAGTCCCGCGTGCGCGTGGCCAGGGGGTCAACGGGTGAAGCGCCCGGGGATGGGCAGATCGCGGCCAGATACAAGAACTCCGAATCGTAGCTGATGGCGAACTGGGCCTGCTCCTCGGCCTTGCCGCCGCGCAGCGAACGAAAGGCTCCCTGCCAGACGGGATCCTCAAGCTTGCCGTCCAGGAGCGGGCGCCCGGGCGCCTTCTTGCAGGGCAGCAGCGGCCGGGGGCATTCGCCGGCGCGCTCGGCCAGCCACATTTCCAGCGCGGCGGCTGTGCGCCAGGGGCTCTCCGGTGGTAGCGCGTTGGCTAGGCGACGGTGATAGGCGCGAGCCTCGCCCTCCATTTCGCCGGCCGGGCGGGCGGGGGCCTCGGCGCCGTTGGGCCCCAGCAGCGTCTTGTTGAAATCCCTTGTTTCCGCCACACGGCCCAATTGTCGCTTGGCGGACTGCACAGCGAACTGGACCACCGGATCCTCCGCGACCTGGGTGCCGTGGGCGGACAGCACGCCTGCCAGCGTGACGCATTCCTCGAGCCATTGGCGGCTTTGCGTCCTGTCGTTCAGGATCGAGGTTTCGCGCTCGAACCGGTTGGCGAATTCGGTGTCGGGTCTGGGAGTTTTTGTCGGGTCAATCTGTTTACCGTTGAAGGCGACAGCCTGGCCCACCTGCACGATGCCCCGCTCCACCCGCTGGGACAGTTCGAAACGACGACGCGCCTCGCCGCTGGAGCCGAAGGCGATAAGCCAGCGGCAGGATGCGGGCACCAACGGGCTGGTGGGATACCGGTTGACGAGGAGGCGGTGCAACTCGCGGGCCTGCATCCAGGCACCTTGTCGGGAATGATTAGCCGCCAGTCTGGCCAGCAGGGCGGCCGCCTGGTGGTCGGGCAGTTTTTCCAGGGCGGGCAGGAGGGCGGCCTCGAGCTTTTGCGGATCGTTGAGGGGACTGGCCGGGGCCAGGGCCAACGAGCGCACCTGGTTGCGGAGGCGAAGGGCCTTGATCAGGTCGGCGTCGGGGTTTTCGGTCACGGTTTGAGGGCGACGCAACCCCTGGCTGTCGGCCTCGAGTCCGTCCATCAAATGCGGGATTTTCCGGCCGGCGGCCCCCGCGGGGACAATCTGGTTCCAGCATTCGACGGGTTCACCGGATTCCCAAGCCGAACCCGGTTGAGCGATCCAACGGGCCTGAGCGGTCCAGTCTTCCAGGCTATCTTCGAGGATGTCGAGCAGTTCCTGGGTATCGACGCGGGCGGACGCATCCGGGCGCGGGGCCACCCGCGCCACCACCCGGGAAACAGTCCAGGGCTTCAGTCCGAGTTCCCGCAACTGCTCGGGGTATGCTTTGGGGTCCGCAGCCAGGCGAACCGCCTCCACCACCCAGCGGCTCGCGGCTTGCTCCAGGCCGGCCTGGCCGCCCCCGCGATTGCCGGGGACCAGTACCAGCCGCGGGCGCCGAACCCGCAGGTCCTGAACGAGCCGCGCCTGCATGTCAGGCATGTTTTTGGAAATTTCGTCATGGATGGAATCGACATCTCCCAGACGGTCGAGTTCGGGCGGTGGTGGATCGGCCCAACTTTCCACCCAGGCGGCACCCGACTGGCGGATCGCCTGGAGATACCGTTCATGGGCGGGGTGCCCGCCGGTTTCCGGTGCCAGCAACCGGGTGCTCGAAACTCGCCAGCCATCCACCGCACCCAAGTGGGCCAATGTGCACCAGGAATGGCCGCCCTCGCCGGCGGTGTAGAGAGCAGCCGCCAGTTCATTTCCCGATCCCCGGCACACCTCCCATGTGGCGCCAAAGTCAGCGGAGCGGAGCACCCGACCCAATTCGCCGGCGCAGTAGGCGATCCCCGAGTCATTCAGGCAGACCGCGTGCAGAGGGAGCCTTTGCCCGGTGTGGACCAATGACAGGTCGGAGGGGGAGGAACCCGACATTAGAATGCTACCCGGGAAACCCACCACCAGGAGGCGTCCACTGGCTTCGGCGGCGGCGTTCCACCGGCATTGTCGAGCTGCTTCGGGGCCCAGGGGAATTTTGCCCATTTGCCACCCTTTTTTGGCATGGACAAGGTGCAAGCCGTGGCTGCCGAAGGCGCTCGACCCGGCCAGGGCCATCACGCCGGCGGTGCCGGACCGGAGGTCCAGATCCACCCGTCGCAGGACCCCGTTGAGGAATTCGCCCAAGCCGCCATCCAGGCCCACCAGGGTGAGTTTTCCTGTTGGACCGGTGGCTTTGTTTCCACGCTCGGGGGCTTCCGGGTTTTCCGGTGAAACCGGTTCCCAGCGCGCTGTTTTCCAACCGCTGGATGCGAGGATTCCCGATCCAGTGACTGGTTGCCAGCTTTTGCCACCGTCGCGGGTTTGGAAAAGGCCGGTGGGCTGAAGCGGGGACGACTCACCCCACAAGCATCCCCATTCGGATCCGGGTGAGGGGTCAAAAAGTATCCCATGGAGCGGGGGTAGCATCCCTGCCAGGGCGCGGCTCCATGTTTTACCGCCATCCCGAGTGAAAAATAGCAGGCCGGTGGGGCCTGAAGGGGTTTCCTCCCGGCCCACCAGCCAACCCCGGCGATCATCC
>JAFMJU010000222.1 GCA_017853285.1 Gemmataceae bacterium | reverse complement strand
CGGCCGCCGCCACCGCCGCCGTAACCGCCACGGCCGCCGCCACCGCCGCCGCCGTAACCGCCCCGGCCGCCGCCAGTGCCACCGCCGCCCTCTTCGCGGGGACGGGCCTCATTCACCGTAAGGGTACGGTTCATGAATTCGGTGCCATTCAACTCGCCGACAGCCTTGGATGCCTCGTTGTCATCAGCCATTTCCACGAAGCCGAAGCCGCGGGAGCGGCCGGTTTCGCGGTCCATGACCACCTGAGCCCGGGTGACACCGCCAAAGCGCTCGAAGAGCCGCAGCAAATCATCCGCCGTGGCTTCCCACGACAGGTTTCCAACATAAATGTTCTTCGCCATGCTAGTCCACAACCTTCCCACATCCCCGCCGGGCAAATGCGCCCACAGTGGTGTACGCCCCGCGGGGGAAAAACTGAATGAAGCCCAATAAAACCAGAGAACCCTGAGGCACTTTCCAGAGAGCAGGATCCCAAATAACGACGCGGTGCCCTCGACTTTGCGGCCCTGAAAAAAAGCCAACCAGGCGCGGCAGCGGGAGATGAGGGGGGATTTTGGACCGACATCGAGAGAGCTGGGTTCGAAGCGACCGCACTGGTGGACAGTCACAACCGACACTGAAGTCGAAACAGCAAACAGGCGAGGCCCAAAGCCCGGACACAGTCTCCAGCGATCACACATGCCGGCAAGCAGGAGGGCAAACCTTTTGCACATCTACTATCCGGCATCCTGAGTCCTAACACAGTGATGCTGCCGCAACAATACTTCTTTCTGTTTTCCACATTAGATGCAGGGCCAATCCATGCCTTGGGGGATAACCCGAACTGAAGGGGCCATCCACCCAACCAACCACCCGGGTATTACATTGTTCAAACAAGCGGCCTTTATTGGCTTTTTCCATCCGGGTGGCTCCCAAACCGGGAAAAACCCGGAAAAATTTTGGAAAATTCCCCGCTGGCGCAAAACCTTTAGAAAAAAGGCGTTTTTTGGACTTTTTCAGGGCCTGCAAATTCCACCTGACCGGAATTTTCGGTCCAAAAGGCAAGACTGACAAAAGTTGCAGGTCCGTCACGACCGATCAAAAAGGCGTGGGATTGCCTTTGCCCACATCCGCAGGCAACCGTGCAGGCGGAAGGGCAAAGCAGCCTGCCCGGGTTGCAAGGCCCGGTCCCAGGGGAATAACGGGACCGATGCCGGAAGACCCGGGCCTGACCAGCGAGGGTGTCATGAGCAAGATGACTTTCTTAAAGCGAAGCAGGGGGCGGGTGATGACCTGCCTGGCCTGGTTCGTCGCCGGCGTGGTTGGCATGGTGCCGGCCCAGGGGCGGGCGGACGAGATCGGCCCCGCCGATCCTGTGCTGCCTTTGCCGCTTTACCACAACAAGCCGGACAACTTCGGGTTGTTCGACGGTGGCTTGTTCTTCGCGACCTCGTTCGCGGCGTACAAGCAGACGAACCCGATCTCCCACCAGGGGGTTGCCTACCGCGGGTTCACTGATGTAACGGGAACCGCCCGGGTGCCCTACGTCTACAACCCGATCACGAACCAGACAGAGAACGCCCCCGTGGCGCCCTTTGTCGGGAAGTTCTACGGGTCGGGCGAGGAAGCTTTGAACACCGACCAGGTGTCGGGGCCCGGCACACTGAATCCCGGCATCAAAATCTCGGCCGGATGGCGCTTCGGCGACCGGGTCACGGTGACGGCGAGCTGGATGTGGCTGGCAGACGCCACCTACACATCCTCCGCTTCGAACATCCCCGCGGGTTCGCAGATCGGCGCCAACTACGCCGACTCCTACCTGTCGGCGCCGGTGTACAACTTCTACCCGGAGTATGCGGGTCCCTTTGACGACCTGTACAACTCCAATGGCGCATCCACACCGAACACCATCTCCAACGGCATCGATGCCGCCAGGGGCGCCGGCTACGGTATCTGGAACGCGGCTGAGGTGTTCACCCAGAGCTTTACCCAGAGGTCGCAGTTCGTCGATCTGCTGTGCCGGGTTCCGGTGTACGAGAACGAGAACTACCGGATCTCGGGCGTGGTAGGGCCCAAGTTCGTGTGGCTGTGGGAAAAGTACAAGATGCGCGCCATCGACTACAACATCTACGGCGAGTCCAACGGCTACTCCCAGGCCATCTACACCAACATCGTCTCCAACCGCATGTACGGCGCGAACCTCGCCTGCCAGCAGGAGTGGTACATGGGGCATGGGTTCGCCCTGAACCTGACCCTGGGCGGCTCGATGTACCTTGACATCGTCAAGGCCCGCGCCCGCTACGAACTGGGCGAGAAATATTATGGACCGGTGTCCAAGCGGTCCCGGACCTTGTACGAACTGGCTCCCAGCCTGGAAGGCACCGTCGGTGTCGGCTGGTATCCCTTCGAAGGCATCGAACTGAACATCGGTTACAACCTGATGGGCTTCTTCAACACGATCAGCAGCAGGCATCCCATCGACTTCGACTTCGGCACCGTGGATCCTGCCTACGATTCACAAACCCGATGGTTTAGTGGGTTCCAAGCCGGGTTTGCCCTGGTCTTCTAAAAACCCACGCTTCGCTGGTAGCACCCTCGCCGAGGGCCGACTTCAAGCCAGATCCCCTCTGGCGGAAGTCGGCCCCGGTCGGTTTTATGGGGCCTTCCCCCTCATCTTGGCCAGATTTCCAACCTTGCTATAAAAACATCATTGAATCCAAGCGGGTTTGGACACCCACGATGCCTGCCGGCGACTTTCCGGCATATTGTTTTTGGGGCCCGCAACTCAGTCCAGATCCGGCCCAAGTCCTGAACGAGGTGCCTCATGGCGGAAGATTCCACCCAACAATCCCCCAACCTATGGACCACGGGCTGGAGCCTGCTGTCAGGCTGCTTCCGGATCGCCCTCATGCCAGGGAAGGTGATGCTGGCCGCCCTGGGCGTGTTCACCATGGCGTCCGGCTGGTGGTTCCTGGCGCTGATTTTCAGTTCCACCTATGGAACCAGCCCCGAATGGCCGGGGAATTATGTGCCCACCACCCGCGCCTCGGAAGAAAAGAAAGGTGGCGAGGGGAAGGACAAGGCCGCCACCCCCGAGGCCGCCAAGGCCGCCGAGGAGGCAGCCGAGGCTGAAAGGAAGAAGGGCTGGCAGGCTTTCAAGGAAAGTCAGGCCGCCTGGAACCTGATGTATGAAACAGCCGGCATGGGCAAATCGGGCCAATTCCATTCGGTTGAGGATGTGGCCAGGACACCCGAGGAACTGGACATCCTGAAGGCCGCCGGGCTGCTGGCCGTGACCAACACCAAGAATGAGGCAGGCGCCGCCAAAGCCGAACCCGAGCTGGCCCAGCAGGGGCGCGACTTGTCAGCGGCGCTGGAGACCTCCATCCGGGATGGCAAGCTGAAAGGGCTTTCGGAGGAGCGCATCTCGCAGATCCGATCCTTTTTGGGCAAACCAAAACCCGCGGGCCGTTTGAATACCTGGCCCTGGAACGAGAACCGCGGGCCCAACCCGCTGATGCTGGTTTCCGGCTCGGGCGGCGGGTGGAACAACAACCGCTTCGTGGACTGGCTGATCAAGGACCAAGGGCCGGTGCTGATCGAGCCGGTGCTGAAGATGCTGCGCCCGGTTGCCTACCTTTTCCACCCCAAAGCCACCACCGGCCAGAAAATTTATTTCCTGACCGTGGCCCTTTGGACCATTTTGGTCTGGAGCATTTTTGGCGGGGCCATTTCCCGCATGGCAGGCATGGAACTGGCTCGGGATGAATCGATCCCGATGCGTGAGGCGCTTGGTTACAGCGTGAAGCGGCTGCAGTCCCTCGCCTTCGCCCCGCTGGCACCTTTGGTGCTGATGGTGGCACTGCTGATACTGACCAGCGTCTTCGGGCTGATCTTCATGATCCCCATGGTGGGGGATATCCTCCTGGGCGGCCTGGGGTGGATATTCCCGCTGCTGGTCGGCTTCGGGATGGCGATCCTTCTGGTCGGGCTTCTGGCCTGGCCCCTGATGATCGCCACCGTGGCGGTGGATTCCGAAGACTTCGTGCAGGCGACCTCGCGCGGTGTGAGCTACCTCTACCAGCGGCCACGGGGGATAGCCCTTTACGCGCTGAAGGCCCTGCTCTTTGGTGCGGCCTCGATCTTTGTGGTCGGGTTCATGAGCTCCCTGACCGTTTATCTGGCCAAATGGAGCGTCTCGCAAACCCCGGGCATTTCGCTCACGGGCCGTGAGCCTGATTTCCTTTTCGTGCACGCTCCCGAGACTTTTGGCTGGCGCGACCTGCTGCTGAATGGCACCACCGTCAACGGGTCGCCGATCGTGGTGGACGGGCGGGTTGACCCCGCCCAACTGGCCAAATTCAAGCAGACCTTCGCCTGGTGGAACCACGCGGGGGCGTTCCTGGCCTCGGGATGGTTGTACCTCGCCCTGCTGCTCGTCCTTGGATTCGGGTACTCGTTCTTCTGGTCCGCCAGCACCGCGCTGTATCTGGCACTGCGTCAGGATATCGAGAGTTTTGACGTGAACGAAATTTACCTGGATGAGCCGGACACCGAGCCCGAAACGATCCCGGCCCCCGCCCCGGCCGCTCCCGCGCCCGTGGTGAAGCCGAACACCAATGGCGGGGTATCGCTTTCTGTGGTGGATCCCCCGCCCGGCACCCCTCCGACGGGCGGCGGGTGAAGGTAAAACCAAACCCCAAGCAAGGGGGGGGCCCGCCGGTCTGGCGGGCCCATTGGTTGTTATGATGCGCTCAGCAAGGTCATGAGGACCCTAAGCCATGAGCTGCCCACTTTCCCTTTTCACCGGCCCGTGGGCCGATTTGCCCCTCGCGGAACTGGCCGGAATGGCCAGGGGCTGGGGTTTCCGCGCGGTGGAACTGGCAAGCTGGGGCGACCATCTGGAGGTCCAAAGGGCCTTGGGTGAAAGCGGGGCCCTCGAATCGAAGGTGGATATGCTCCGGGAATCGGGGCTGGAGGTGGCCGCGGTCGCCTGCCACCGGTCGAGCGCTGCCATCTGCGAGGGAAACCACTCGGGCATGCGGCACCTGCTGCCCGAACATGTCTGGGGTGATGGTGATTCCGAGGGGATCAGGCAACGGGCATCCGCGGAGGTGATAGCGACCGCCCGGGTCGCGGCAAGGTTGGGAGCCAACCTGCTGACAGGGTTCACCGGCTCGGCAGTCTGGAACCGTATCACCGGATACCCTTGGCCCAAACCGGATGAAATTAACGCGGCGTTGGCCGATTTTTCGAGGCGCTTTCAGCCGATCCTGAATGAATTGCGCGAATTGGGCCTGCGTTACGCGCTGGAGGTCCATCCCGGTCAAATGGCATTCGACCTTGGCAGCGCGGAGTCGGTCCTTGAGGCATTGGACGGCGCCCATGAACTGGGTTTCACCCTGGATCCAGGCCACCTGGTCTGGCAGGGGATCGACCCGGCGGAGTTCATCCGCAGGTTTCCGGACCGAATCCTGCATGTGCACCTGAAGGATGTGGTGGTGCGGCAGGACGGTCGGCATGGCCTTCTGGGCGGATACCATCCCAGGCACGACCCCCGCAGGGGCTGGGAATTCCGGGGGCCTGGACGGGGCCATCTGGATTGGGAGGAATTCTTCAGGGCGCTGGCCTCCATCGGTTACCAAGGCGCCCTATCCGTTGAAGTGGCGGACCATTGGCTTGACCGGGCCACGGTGGCGGAGGAGTCGGTGGAATTCGTGCAACGATTCCGCCATGGTCCCCTGGCGTAACCATTCCTGGAAATATCTTCCGGACAAAAACCATGATCCTGCTGATCGACAACTACGATTCCTTCACCTACAACCTGGTGCAACGGTTCGGCGAAATCGACCCGCTGGTGGACCTGAAGGTTGTCCGCAATGACCGGATCACCGGGGACGAGGTGGCCAAGCTGGCCCCCGAAAAAATAGTCATCTCCCCCGGGCCCTGCACGCCGAACGAGGCCGGGGCAAGCAACGAGATTATGCTGAGGTTCGCGGGCAAACTGCCGATCCTCGGGGTTTGCCTGGGACACCAGTGCATCGGCCACAATTTCGGTGGCGAGGTGGTGCGCAACAGCCGGATCATGCACGGGAAGGTCTCGCCCATCCACCACGACGGCTCAGGCATCTTCAAGGGGCTTTCCAATCCGTTCGACGCCACCCGCTACCACAGCCTGGTGATCCGGCGGGAAACCTGGAACAACCCCGACTTCGTGGTGTGCGCCTGGACCGCCGAAGGCGAGATCATGGGAGTGCGGCACAAGGAATGGCCGCTGTTCGGCGTGCAGTTCCACCCTGAAAGTTTCCTCACCTTGGAAGGACCCAAGTTGCTCAAAAACTTCCTGGATTGGCCCGCGACGACCAACACGCCCGCCAAGGCGCAAACCGCCTAAGCGGTGGCCAGATGGTCGGCGGCGTAATGGCCGGCGCCCAGCAGTCCGGCTTCCTGGTTCAGCGCAAGGCGGACCCGGGTGTTCCGGAGCATCGAGGCGAAACGCCCCTTGGCCATGAACCCCTCAAGGAAGGACCCCAGGCTGAATGCCCCTACCATCTTGGGGGCGATTCCACCGGCGAGGAACACACCGCCCCGGGCCACGCACTTCAGAGCCATGTTGCCGGCTTCGGCCCCGTAGATGGAGAGGAACAGGCCCACTACCTGCAGGCACAGCGGGTCTTTAGCCTCCAAAGCAAGGCGGGTGACCTGGGCGTTTCGGGCGGCTGTGCCCCCTTCCCTGGCAGCTTCGTCCAACACCTGGCGCGACGCTTCGGACAGGGGCCATCGGCCTGTTTGCGCCAGAAAGTCGAACAGGTCG
>JAFMJU010000221.1 GCA_017853285.1 Gemmataceae bacterium | reverse complement strand
GCGGCTGCGCACCTCGGCCGCCGCGCAAAACCAGTGCTGGTGCCTGATCTCGCATCCGCCCGCGTGCGACAGCGCCACCCACACCTGCCCGGCGCCGGGCCCCTCGTCGTCGCGCCCCACGGTGGCAAGCCCCAGGTCCGTCCCCATCCGCAGGCGCACCGCCTCGGCCAATTCCCGCGCGGCCTCTTCCCCCTCGCTCCCCTTCGCGCGCCGGGTGGGCTCCTGCAACCCCGCCCACAATTCGGCCCGCGGGGTGCGGGCGATCAACCCGCCCTGAAACCAGCGCATCCCCGGCCAAGGCTCACCCGAAAGCGCCAGGTTCAGCGCGCCGCCGGTCACCCCCTCCGCCACCGCCAGACTCAGCCGGCAGCGGTCCAGCTCGCGCAACACCACATGCGCCAGAGTCTCCTCGTCGGCGCCGTACACCAGCGGCCCCAGCAGTTCGCGGATTTTGGCCTCGATCGGTTCTACCCGCTTCCGGGCGGCCGGCTCGTCCGCGCCGGCGGAGAACACCCGCAGCGTGATGACCGCATCGCTGGCGGTGATGCCCACCTCGGGGTCGTTCCCCCGCGCCGTGATGTCGCCCAGCCGCTCCTCCACCGCCGATTCACCCTGGCCGAAGGTGTGGATGCGCCGCTCGATGCGCACCCCCTTCACCAGCCCCGCCGCCCGCAGGCGGGGCACCACCTGGTCGTGGAACATCCCCTGCATCTCGCGCGGCGGCCCGGGCAGGCAGGCAATGCGCGCGCGGTTCAGGTGCATCCACAGTCCCGGCGCCGTGCCACGGGGGTTGTCGAGCATCTCGGCGCACGCCGGCGCCATCGCCTGCACCCGGTTGCGGTCGGGGCAGACCCGGTTCCGCTGGCTGAACATCTCCTGGATCTTGCGCCAGCTCTCCTCATGGAACACCAGCTCCACGCCGGCCAGCCGCGCCAGGATCTCCCGCGTCAGGTCGTCCTGCGTGGGCCCCAGCCCCCCGGTGCTGATCACCACATCCGCCCGCTTCGAGGCCGCCTCGAACACCTGCCGGTTGTCCTCGGGATCGTCGCCGATGGTGGTGCGAAACGCCGTGGCGATGCCCACCTCGGCCAGTGCCCGCGACAACCACGGCCCGTTGGTGTCGAAATTCTGGCCCGAGGTCATCTCGCTGCCGATGGAAATAATCTCGGCGCGCATGGGCACTCCGTTTGTTGAGTCGGCGGGCGAAACCGCCCCGGCAGGTTGGGCAAATCTTGCGGACAGGGCACCCGGGGCAATCCTCTCCCCCGACCGGTCACCTGTCCTGTATTCTTCTTAGGTAAAGTTTGTTTTCCGGGAACCGTGCCTTTGGCGCGGCGGGCCGGGCTTTTGTCGAGGTCTACATGATCAGCTGTGTGGTCGGCCTGCAATGGGGCGATGAGGCCAAGGGAAAAATCGTCGATCTCCTCGGGGACCAGCACACCGTCGTCGCCCGCTACAACGGCGGCGCCAACGCCGGCCACACCGTGGTGGTCGCCGGCGTCAGCTACAAGTTGTCCCTCGTCCCCACCGGCCTGGTGCGCCCCGGCACCCTCGGCCTCATCGGCAACGGCGTGGTCATCCACCCCGGCCGCCTGCGCGACGAGATCGCCGGCCTCGAGGCCAAGGGTCTCAACATCCGCGATCGCCTGAAGATCAGCGAGCGCGCCCATGTCATCATGCCCTGGCACATCGAGGAGGAGCGCCTGCGCGAGGCCGCCAGCGGCAAGGCCGCCATCGGCACCACCGGCCGCGGCATCGGCCCGTGCTACGCCGACAAGGCCGGCCGTCAGCTGGCTATCCGCATGATCGACCTCGTCAACCCAGACCGCCTCAAGGCCCGACTCGAGGTCATCCTGCCCCTCAAGCGCCGCCAGCTCGAGGCCCTGGCGGCCGGCTCGCCGGTCAACCTGCCCACCGCCGAGCAACTGCTGGCCGAGCACCTCGACCACGGGGCCTTCCTCGCCCCCCTGGTGGCCGACACCACCCGCCTGCTGCACCAACTGCACGACGAGAAGAAATCCATCCTGTTCGAGGGGGCCCAGGGCAGCCTGCTCGATGTCGACCACGGCACCTTCCCCTTCGTCACCAGCAGCACCAGCACCGCCGGCGGCATCGGCCCCGGCAGCGGCTTCCCCACCCGCTGGATCGATCACACCATCGGCGTGGTGAAGGCCTACACCACCCGCGTCGGCTCGGGCCCCTTCCCCACCGAGCTCGACGACGGCCCCGAGGGCATCGGCGAGCGCATCCGCAAGATCGGCCGCGAGTACGGCACCGTCACCGGACGGCCCCGCCGCTGCGGCTGGTTCGACGCCGTGGCCGTGCGCACCACCGCCCGCATCAACGGCGTCGACACCATCAGCCTCATGCTGCTCGATGTCCTCAGTGGTCTGCCCGAGCTGAAGCTGGCCGTGGCCTACGACACCCCCACAGGCCGGATCGACTGGTTCCCCTCCGACGCCCTCACTCTCGACGGCTGCAAGCCCGTCTACGAGACCCTGCCCGGGTGGTCGGAAGACATCACCGCCTGCAAGCGCTGGGAAGACCTGCCCGAAAATGCCCGACGCTACGCCCGCCGGGTGGCCGAACTAGCGGGCCGCCCGCTGGCCTGGGTCTCCGTCGGCCCGGGCCGCGAGCAGACCTTCCAGCCCCCTGCCTGACCGGAAAACTGGTATCATCCACGGGCCGGCGGGGCCCCCTTGAAACCCGCCCCCACCGTCTCGGAATCTGATGGGAGCCAACAGGTTGAGTCCGCGAACGGACAAGGCGAACCCCCGCGACCGGGCGCGGGAACATATCCTCCGGTCGGGCCTCGACCCCGCCCGCCTGCCCGACCATGTCGCCATCATCATGGATGGCAACGGTCGCTGGGCCCAGCGCCAGGGCCTCCGCCGCGTGGAGGGCCACGCCCGCGGGGTGCAGAGCGTGCGCCAGACCGTGGAGGAATGCTGCCGTCTGGGTCTGGCCCAGCTCACCCTCTACTGCCTCTCCAGCGAGAACTGGAAGCGCCCGCAGGACGAGCTCGATTTCCTGATGGCCCTCCTCAGCCAGTTTCTGGTGCAGGAACGCGACCTGCTCATGCGCGAGAACATCCGGTTCCAGGTCATCGGCCGCCGCGACGGCCTGAGCGACCTCGTGCTCGACGAGATCCGCACCAGCGAGAGCCTCACGCGCGACAACACCGGCCTGCTCCTCTGCCTGGCCATCAACTATGGGGGCAGAACCGAGTTGCTCGACGCCTTCCGCGCCCTGGCCACCGAGGTGAAGGCCGGCAGGCTCGACCCCGCCGCCATCACCGAGTCCTCCGTATCCGATTCGCTCTACACCGCCGGCATGCCCGACCCCGACCTGCTCATCCGCACCGCCGGCGAGATGCGCGTCAGCAATTTCCTGCTGTGGCAGATCTCCTACGCCGAGCTGTGGGTCACCCAGCGCTGCTGGCCAGAATTCGACATCCCCACGCTGCACAGCGCCCTGGCCGACTACGGCCTCAGGCAACGTCGCTTCGGCGGACTGCCGGGACAATCTGCCCCATGCTGACCCGAATCATCACCGGTGTCACGCTCACGGTGGTGGTGCTCGGACTGCTCACCCTCGATTACTTCACCTACCCGTGGTCGCTGGGCCTTCTGGCCCTTTGTCTGGGCGCCCTCTGCATGGCCGCGTGGGAGCTGGCCCACCTGCTCCCCAACGACAACAAACCCCACCCGGTCACCGCCGTGCTGTGCGTGGCAGCCCTGGTGGCCTGCTGCTGGCTGCCTGTGCTGCCCGGACTGGAATGGATGGAGCACCAGCGCGCCCTCACGCTGCTGACCACCTTCATCGGCCTGGTGGTGATTTTGTTCCTGGTGGCCATGCGTTTTTACCACGGCCCCGCCGGCGTGGTGGCGCGCCTGGCGGCGGTGGTGTTCATCATGGCTTACCTGGGTCTGCTGCCGGCCAGCCTCATCACCCTGCGCTGGGCGGGCCACGACAACCCCGCACTCGGCCTGGCCTGCATCCTGGTCACCATCTTCACCACCAAGTGCTGCGACATCGGCGCCTACTTCACCGGCCGCTTTTTCGGCCGCCACCGCATGACACCGGTCCTCAGCCCCAAAAAAACCTGGGAGGGCCTGTCAGGCGGTTTGGCGTTTTCCACCCTCGTCAGCCTGCTGCTGTGGCGCCTTGCCGCCGGTCTCACCGGCCTGGAATTCAATCCGCTGTGGGCCGCCGGCTTCGGCCTGACGGTGGGCCTCGCCGGCGCCCTGGGCGACCTGGCCGAATCGATGATCAAGCGCGACCTCGGCATCAAGGATGCCGCCAACTGGCTGCCCGGCTTCGGCGGCATGCTCGACCTGATCGACGCCGTCCTGTTCGCCGCCCCCGTCGCCTGGCTCTGGCTGGCCCCGCGCTTCGCCCATTTCTCGTGGTGACACCGAAAAATCAGGCGCCCGACGCCTAAAATAAAGCATGCAGGGACCTCTCAACCCCGTGGAACAGATGCCCATGAAGGAAGCCACGCTCATTCTGGACAGCCGGGACGAGGCCGTGCTGCTTTTCGGCAACCGCGACCAGTTCCTGCGCGAGATCCGGCAGGCGCTCGGCGTGCAGATCATCGGCCGCGGCGAGCAGGTGGTCATCAAGGGCGAGGAGGAGGCGGTCGATTCCGCCATGCGCCTGTTCGCCCAGTTGCGCGGGGCCCTGCGCAAGCATGGCAGCCTCGATCTCGAGATGGTCCGCGCCGCGCTGGAGGTGGCCGGCGGCCACCCCGAGCGCGTCCTCACGCTGGCCAGCGAGGGCCCCACGGTGCCAAGCCCCGTGGCCGCCGGTCCCCTCAAGTCGGTCCGCGCCCGCACCGAGGGACAGACCCGCTACCTCAACGCCCTGCGCGACCGGGAGATGGTCCTCTGCGCCGGCCCCGCCGGCACCGGCAAGACCTGGCTGGCCGTGGCCATGGCCGTCAGCCTGCTGCGCAGCGGGGCCGTCAAGAAGATCGTGCTGGTGCGCCCCGCGGTGGAGGCCGGCGAGCGGCTCGGCTTCCTGCCCGGCGACATCGCCGCCAAGGTGAACCCCTACCTGCGCCCCCTCTTCGACGCCCTCAACGACCTGATGGACCCCGAGCAGGTGAAGCGCTACCTCGAGAGCGATGTCATCGAGATCGCCCCCCTGGCCTACATGCGCGGCCGCACGCTCAACAACGCCTGCATCATCCTCGACGAGGGCCAGAACACCACCGTGTCGCAGATGATGATGTTCCTCACCCGCATGGGCAACGGCTCGAAGATCATCGTCACGGGCGACATGTCCCAGATCGACCTGCCCCCCAATGTGGAAAGCGGCCTCATTGACGCCGTGGAGCGCCTCGACGGGCTGGATGGCATCGCCGTGGTCCGCCTCGACGAGCGTGACATCGTCCGCCACCCCCTGGTGCAGCGGGTTCTGTCCGCCTACGGCACCGGGCGCAAACCGGCCATCCCGGGCACCGCTTGGCCGTCAAAATCCTGAAAAATACACGCATCTTGCCTGACCGCGGCAATTTTTATATCACAATGCATAACACCGTCCCCGGAAAATGCGCCTGCGAAAAAACCAACGCACCTCGCCTCTTCCCGGGACAATCGACGAAACCTTGATCCAGGAAAATGGTTATGGCAACCAATCCCGCCTCTTCCCTGAAACCCGGCCAGAAGATCCTCGCCCTCGTGGATGAGTCGCACCTGCTGGCCGCCGCCCGCGCGATGAACAAGAGCATCGACTGGCTCGCCGTGCGCGAATACCTGCTCGACGAGGGCGAATCGCCCGACAATCAGGGCGAGATCGTTGTCTATGTCGGCTTGCCCCCCATCTTCGTGCCCGAGTTCCAGGAACTGCGCGCCCGCAAGCTGCGCTTCGTCCACTGGCTGCGCATCCACGGCTTCCTGGTGATGACCAAGGACGGCGTGCCCTCCGGCGACAACCACTACAAGGCCGATGTCGACCTGCTGATGGCCGTGGATGCCATGGACCTGGTGCAGCAGATCAAGCCCGACACCGTGGTGCTGCTCACCGGCGACCCCGATTTCGCCCACCTGGGCCTCAGCCTGCGCCGCAAGGGCGTGCGGGTGGAGGTGGCCACGGTCGAGCAGACCATCGGTGGCGAGTTGCGGGCCAGCGCCAGCGCCGTGCTCGACCTGCGCCCCCTGCTGCAGCGGTTCGACCCCCTCCGCACCGACGGCCCCGGCCGTGGCGGCGACAGCCCCCGTGGCGATGCCCCGCCCCGCTACGGCCAGATGGCCGACATGGACGAGATGGACGAGGGCTGAGAACTGCCGGCCGGGCCTGAAAGCCAAGCCCGGCAACAACTTAAGACCTTCCCGCGAAGCCCGGCACCTGCCGGGCTTCGTCCTTTGTACAATGTGAAAACTGGCGATCGGTTTGGGTGAAACCCACCGGTTGGTTGAAGGGTCTGATCCGTTGCAGGTTGGCAGCGCCCGAGCGGGGCGCGTGTTTCCGGGAGAGTACGATGGCTGGCGCGAATGTTGTTGAATTCACCACCGCTAACTGGGCCGCCGAAGTCGAGCAGAGCACCGTGCCCGTGCTGGTCGATTTCTGGGCCCCCTGGTGCGGGCCCTGCCGCCGCCTCGCCCCCACCATCGACAGCCTCGCCACCAAGTACGCCGGCAAGGTGAAGGTGGGCAAGCTCAACACCGACGACCACGGCGACATCGCCGGCAAGTTCCGCATCTCCGGCATCCCCGCCGTGCTCATCTTCAAGGGCGGCGCCGAAGCCACCCGCCTCGTCGGCCTCCAACCCGAGGCCGCCTTCGACAAGGCGCTGGAACAGTTGGTCTGAGACACC
>JAFMJU010000220.1 GCA_017853285.1 Gemmataceae bacterium | reverse complement strand
CCAAAAAGGGTGAACCGTTTCCCAAGGAAGAGAATGAAAAACTCCAGGAAGCGGAACTTATCGTCTATGTCACCCGTTTTGAGCGATCCATCCGCCGCTACAGGGAAAAAATGGCCAACAAAAAGGAGTTGGGCCCCAACGACATCAATGAATACGAGAGCCTGCTTGAAGATTTCATCCTACTTTATGTGCAACCACGCAACGAATTGCTCGCCAAATTGAAAACGGAGTGGCCGGACCTTCCCCCAATTTGTGTGGAAGGAGTGGACCTCCTGAAATCCCCGCTGGATATCGCCCTGGAAAGCGGTGTGCGTTTCTCATTGCTCAATCGGCTTGATCTGATGAATGGCCGGGCTCAATTAGTGGATGCCTGGCGCCAGGTCGCTGTGGCGGCAAACGGTTTGCTGGGCGCGGTGGATGTGCGGTACAATATGCAAGCGCTATCACCTGACGATGTTGCCCGTCCGCTGGCGTTCTCGGGAAGCCGCGTCCGACACCGGTTGGCCATCAATGCCGAGGCCCCGCTGGTAAGGATTGTGGAAAGGAACGCCTACAGGGCAACCTTGTTCAACTGGCAGCGGCAACGCCGGAACTTGATGGCTTTTGAGGACACCATTGCTCTTGAGGTGAGGAGCCAAATTCGCGCACTGAGGGCCCAAGCCAGAAACTATGAGTTACAGAAGCAGATCGTGGAGCTGGCCTACCTCAACCTCGACAACGCTTTGGAAACCCTTTATGCTCCGACACCTGGAAGCCAAGGCCCCCAAAACGATGCCAATCAGGCTGCGCTTACCCAACAGCTTCTGGATACCCAAAGCAGCAAGATTCGAGCCCAAAATCAACTGTTCACTATCTGGATCAACTACATTCGGTTCCGGATCCAACTGTACCGCGATTTGGAACTGATGCCGCTGGACCCCCGAGGAGTCTGGATCGATGATATCCAAACCTGCCAATGCCAATCCGGAAAGCCCGGCGACCTCGAGCCCGTCCCCCAGCCAGGGTCAGCCGACCAGCTCCCCGCTCCACGTCCCGGAACTGGGGAGAACCCGCCTGAGCGGAATGCGGGCCCTGCCAACCCCTGAGCCAAAAACCAGCAAGGGCAAGCGCTGGCTGGTCGGCCTTGGCGGGTTGGCCCTTCTGGGGGCCATGGGTTTCGCTGTGGTAAAGTTTTTGCCTTCCCGTTCCAACGCCGACCCTTCCGACTGGATCACCCAGAAGGTCACCAAGGGCAATCTGACCGTGGCAATCACGGAACGGGGAACGCTTGAGGCCGCTGAAAACAAGGATGTGATCTGTCAGGTGAAGGCAGGCAAAGGCAGCACCATCGCCACCACCATCCGGGCGGTGCTTGTGGACGACGGCGCCCGCGTCCGGGCAGGCGACCAATTGATCCACCTGGATGACTCGGGCCTTCAGGAGCAACTCAAGGCGCAGAAAATCGTCCGTGACAAGGCCAAGAACGAGTGGAACGCGGCGGTTCAGACGCTGGAAATCACCATCAGCCAGAACGCCAAGGAAATCGCCAGCGCCAAGGTGGCGGAGGAACTTGCGGCCCTTGACCTGAAGAAATATCAGGAGGGCGACCTCCCCCAAGTGACCAACGAAATCAAGGGGCGGGTCCTAGTCGCCGAATCCGATCTGGAAATGTGGAAAGACCGCGAGATCTGGAACGACCGGATGGTGAGCAAGAACTACCGCACCGGCAACCAGGCCATGTCTGACCGCTTCAAGCAGCAAAGCTCCCAACTGAGCCTGAAAAAGGTGAAGGAGGAATTGCAGGTTCTCGAAAAATTCACCGCTCCCAGAACCATCAAGGAAATGCAAAGCAAGCTTGCCGAGGCGCAAAGCACCTACAAGACCACCCTCATCCAGGCCAGCGCCAAGGAAAAGCAAAACCGCGGTGACGCCGAGACCAAGGATTCCGTCTACAAGCAGGAGGAAAACCGGTGCGCCGAACTTGAGGACGAGATCCGCAAATGCAACATCACGGCGCCCCAGGATGGCCTAGTCGTTTTCTATGTACCAGAGCAGGCCCGGTTCGGCTCCGGCTCGCAGCAATCGATCATCGCCCAGGGAGAACCGGTGCGCGAGGGGCAGAAACTGATGCGCATCCCCAACCTCGACAGGATGCTGGTGAATGTCCGCGTGCACGAGGCCATGCGGGCCAAGGTCAGGGGTGATGTTTTCCTGGGATTCAACGAGATCAACAGCCTTTTGACACTTGGAATCCGTTCCAGACTTGGCCTGCTGGTCAACGAGGCGACCAATGTTTTGGACCGCGAATCGTTCCGGGAATTCAGCCCCATCAAAATCCGTAGCGGCCTGAAGGCCGTGGTGCGGATCGACGCCTTCCCGAACAAGGTTTTAAACGGCCATGTGAAGATCGTGGACGAGGTTCCGGCCGCCACCGATTTCTGGACCTCGGATATCACCGTTTACAGGACCCTGGTGGAGATCGACGAGGAATTAACCCCCACCTCCTCCGAGGAAATGCAACTCAAGCCAGGGATGAAGGCGTCCGTCACCATTCAAACCGACAGCAAGGTGGAAAATGCGATCCTTGTACCGATCCAGGCCATCAAGGGTAGCGCCAAGGAAGGCTTCACCGTGACCGTGAAAACCGCCACCGGCACCGAAGTCAGGCAGGTCAAGCCTGGCCTGACGGATGACAAGGTGGTGGAGATCCAATCCGGCCTTGCGGAAGGTGATGTGATTGTCATGAATGCCGCCGATGGCAGCAAATCTGCTTCTTTTGGCGGCACAGGTGACGGGAAAGGTGGTGGAAAGGGAGGCCCCGCTGGTGGTGGAAAGAGCGGTCCCGGCAATGGCGGACCTGGCGGTCCCGGCGCGGGAGGCGCGGGAGGCCCGGGAGGCCCGGGAGGCCCGGGAGCTGGGGCGGCCGGCAAAGGCGGCAAGGGTTTCAGCAAGTAATTTGGTCCAGCTCCATGGCATGAAACCGGCAAAGGAATTCCACCATGGCCAATGAAGTGCTGGAACTGGAGGACATCAACAAGTTTTATTCCGGCACCTTGCATGTTCTCAAGGGAATCGAGTTGACGGTCAGGGAAGGGGAGTTCCTTGCCCTGATGGGGCCCTCAGGCTCGGGCAAATCGACCCTTTTGAACATTCTCGGTTGCCTGGACAAACCCACCAGCGGGTCGTACTTTCTCGGCGGCCAGGATGTTTCCACGATGTCCGACGCCGAGTTATCTTCCATTCGGAGCCGGTATCTCGGCTTTATTTTCCAGCAATACAACCTGTTGCCCCAGTACACGGTGGTGGAAAACATCGAGGTGCCCCTCATTTACCAGGGAATCCGCCTGGATCACACCACGAAGAAACGGTGCGAGGCACTCGCTGAATTGGTGGGTCTTGGGCACAGGCTGGATCACCGGCCGATGCAGCTCTCCGGTGGCCAACAGCAGCGCGTCGCCATCGCGCGCAGCTTGGTGAACCGTCCCCACCTCATCCTCGCGGATGAGCCGACCGGGAACCTGGACTCCAAGACAAGCGTGGAAATCATGGTGATGCTGGCCCGTCTGAACCAGATGGGGAAAACCATCGTCATGGTGACGCATGAGAATGACATCGCCGGGTGGGCCCGGCGCATCGTGCGGATGCGCGACGGGAATATCGAATCGGACGAGGCGAATGAGCCCTGGCCACTGCCCGAGGGGGCCCCGGAATTGCCCGTTCACCTACTGGAAGGCGCTGCCTGAATCCGGAGCCTGACATGGATCCACTTTCGCTTGCGCTGATCGCCGTTCTGACCGGGGCGATCGCCTTCCTCCTGACCAGCGACAAGGGGCGTCGCGGCCTGGAACTGGCCCTTCGCAGCCTATGGCTGCACAAGTTGCGTTCTTTCCTCTCGATGCTGGGCATCATCATCGGCACCTCCGCCGTGATTATTTTGATGTCCTTCGGCGAGGGCAGCGAGAAGGATGTGCTGGATGACATCAAGCGACTGGGCACCACCAACATCATTGTCAGGTCCGTCAAACCACCTGAAGACGCGAATTCGAACATGCGGCAGCGGGTGGCAACCTACGGTTTGACCTACGACGATATGGAACTTTTCCGCACGATCCCGGCCATTACCCGGATGGTGCCGATGCGCATCTTCCCCCAGGAAACCCGAAGGGGCGCCAAGGGGCACAACAGCCGGGTGGTGGCCACCATCCCGCAATACGCGGAGGTGAACGAACTCAAGCCGGTCCAGGGTCGATTCCTCACCGAGGATGACGAGGCCCTCATGAACAATGTGTGTGTGCTGGGATCGGAAACTGCCAAAAACCTTTTCCCTTTCGAGGACCCGATCGACTCCTCGGTGAAGCTGGGGCAGTTCGCCTATGTGGTGGTCGGCGTGCTTGCGGATCGGATGCCCACCGGCGGAACAGGCGGCAGCCAGGCCGCGGAGGATTTCAACCACGACATCTATATCCCCCTTTCCACCTCTCGCGGCCGTTTCGGCGACCGGATCATGATCCGCGCCGCGGGCAGTCGGAGCATGGAAAAAGTGGACATGCACCAGATCACCATCACGGTCCAGGACATCGACAAGGTCCGTCCGGTGGGAACCATGATCCGGGAGATGCTGGCCGACGCCAAAAGGCACCCAAGGCAGGACTGGGCCTTGACGGTTCCGCTAGACCGGCTGGAACTGGTCGAACGCACCAAGGCGAACATTAGGCAAAGCCTGGGCATTTACGCGTCCATCTCGCTGCTGGTGGGCGGCATCGGCATCATGAACGTGATGCTTGCCACGGTGACAGAACGCACCCGGGAAGTGGGAATCCGGCGAGCCCTTGGCGCCAAACGATCCGACATCACCTTCCAGTTCCTGGTGGAAACCATGGTGCAAACCGGCATCGGTGGCATCTTGGGGGTGGGTTTCGGCTGCTCGTATGTTTTTGTGCACGCACTGCTGCATAGCATGCCGCAGTTCAGCTTCCTTTTCCAGGAGGGGAGTCCCAGCCCCATCCTTCACCTGCCCAGCATCACCTGGTCGCTGACCACCGCTGTGGGTGTTGGAGTGATCTTTGGAATCTATCCGGCCATGCGCGCTGCCCACATGGATCCGATTGAAGCGCTGCGGCATGTCTGAAAAAGGGCAGGGGGCCAATCCCCACCCCTTTTCCGCCGATTGGGGAATTATCCTGGGTTCAGGCCTCGGGGAATGCGGATCTTCCTGGCCGCATCTGCAGAGCCGATCATTTGAAGATGTGGGTTTGCAAAAACCCACCGTCCCCGGGCACCAGGGGCGGCTGGAATGGAGGAGCGGCCCGAACGACCGGGTGGTGCTTTTTTGCAAGGGAAGACTGCATGCCTACGAGGGGCATGCGCTGTCCGCGGTGTGCCAGACGATTGAATTTTTCGCGAAATGCGGGATCAGGCGATGTCTGATCACCTGCGCTGCCGGTGGGATTCACAAACAATTGGCACCCGGGGACCTGGTCCTCGCCCGCGAATTTGTTTTTGTCAATCACCAAGACAGTTGGAAGGATCTCGCGCGCCGAATGGAAGCTGGAGCATCGATCGGCTCCATTGGATCCGACCCGAGTTTCTCCCGTTTCGCGGAAGGGTCAACGAACGCACCGCGATTGTGGCGCGGATTACATGCCCAGATGATCGGTCCCAGCTATGAAACGCCCGGCGAGGTGGAGATGCTGGCCAGACTTGGGGTCTGGACTGTCGGGATGTCATCCGGGGTAGAACTGGCAAGAGCCCGGGAATTGGGCATGCTTACCGGTGCGATTGCCGTGGTTGCCAACCTGGCTTGCGGACTGGGATCCAAGGCCATTGAACATCAGGATGTTCTGGAGACCATGGCGAAAGCCTCCGGCAACCTGGAGCGCGTGATCCATCACCTGGTTTTGGAAACGAGCTCATTCCAGTTTGACCAGTAAGCGCGCAATCCCTGCTGAAAAAACCAGACATCCATTCCGAGGGAAAGAAGGTTACAGCCGTTTTCCAAGGCGAAGGAGGCATGGGCGGGGTCCCTTGGCAAGATCCCCCATGCCACGCCATGGTGCTTGGCAGCCTTTGCGACTCTTTTGGTAGCCTGTCGCATTTCCGGATGGTCCCATTGCCCTGGAATACCCAAGGATTGGCTGAGGTCGGCCGGGCCGATGAACAGCATGTCCAATCCCGGCACGGCGGCCATTTTCTCGACCTCATTCAAGGCCTCGACGCATTCCACCTGGGCAGCCACCATGGTCTTTTGGTTGGCGGCCGCGAAATAGTCCGCCCCACCGTAGGATCCATAATTCCCGTCCACGCCGGTCCCATTGACTCCCCTCAACCCCTCGGGGTGAAAACGGGACCAACGGACAAGGTTCACCACCTCATCAGCTGAACGAACCATCGATGCCATGACGCCATCCGCACCGGCTTCCAGTGGACGCATCGCAGCCGAATAATCGGTGACCGGGAGGCGGACAAAGGTCTGTATGCCCGAAGCCCGGGCTGCCCGGGTACCGTCCTCGATGTCTTTGCTGGTCCAGCCGGCGTGTTCCTGGTCAAACCAAATCGCCTGATAATTGCCAGAATTGGCGATCATTTCGACCAGTTTGGGGTCACGCAATTGCCCCATAGCGCAGCATATAACCGGTTGAGGTCCTTTTAATAACTCGCGGAGGGAATTAGCCTTTGCGCCCATGTTTTGTCCTTATCGTTGGGGTGTTTTAGCTCGTTGTGATTGGTTTTTGCTTGGAAACAGGCAACATATCCTACCCAATCCAGAAAAAATAACGGTTGAGACGCAAGTCTTGAACAGAATGCCGTTTAAAAGTTGAGGCAAGTAATTTTGGAGGCTACCAGTAAAAGTGGGGAA
>JAFMJU010000219.1 GCA_017853285.1 Gemmataceae bacterium | reverse complement strand
CCGGAAAATCGCCCAGGAACATGGCGGCGATTTGCAGTTGATTCCGAATGAGCCAAACGGATGCCGGTTTGTACTAAAGCTTCCCACCCGGCCACCGGCTCCAGCCATGAAGGCCCAATCGGGGGCCACCATCCTTCAGGCCAACGGGCCAACGGCCCTGCCGGAGATAGGCTAAAATCGGCTTTTTGTCGCAAGTCCTTTCTTTTTATAGATTTACGCTTGATGATCTGAAGAGAAGCCAGTTTGCGGAATGTTTGCAAATCTGCCAATTCAGGTTCAGAAAAACCAAAGTGGTATCCAAACTCCAAACCTACTATAGGTTTGTGGAAATTATCGCCCTTTTGGCCCAGAGACATTTGTATGAGTCGTGCCACCGTGGCTAGCCCGATGAATCGCGAGATCATCGAATCGACTTACCAACAGTGGAGGCTGGATCCATCCTCGGTGGACCCTTCCTGGTCTTTTTTCTTTGAAGGATTTGAGGCGGGCCTTGCGGCTAGTGTGGCGCCCGGGCAAGAGGGCAACGGTCATGCCATTCCTCCTTCCCAAAGCCAAAATGGCGAAAGCAAGGATGCGCGGGACCATTTGGGGCTATCCCGGCTTATTCACCGGTACCGGGATCTCGGGCACTTGGTGGCCGACTTGAATCCCCTGTATCCGGCCCCGGACAAGAACAATCCTCTTCTGGCTATCGAGCAATTCAATCTGAGCTCCGAGGACCTTGGGCGCCATTTTGACTGCAGCGGCTTTTTTGGCCTGGGAAGGGCCACGCTTGCGGAGTTGCTCGCCGCGTTGCAGGAAACCTACTGCTCGACCATTGGTGTGGAATTCACCCACCTGCAGGATCCCGAGATGAGGCGCTGGTTGGCCCAGCGCATGGAGGTGCGTCGGAACAAGGGGGATTTCAACCGGGACCGCAAAGTGCTGGTGCTGACCCAATTGCTCGCGGCGGAGCGTTTTGAGGACTTCCTGCATCGGAAATTTATCGGTCAGAAGCGTTTCTCGCTGGAGGGTGGCGAGGCCCTGATACCGCTTCTGGATTCGTTCATCGCCTCCTGCCCGGCCATGGGGGTGGGTGAGGTTGTCCTTGGCATGGCGCATCGCGGCCGTCTGAATGTCCTGGTGAACACGATGGGCAAGCCCTTTGAGGAGGTTTTTGCCGAGTTCGAGGAAAATTACGACCCTTCCACGATCGGTGGTGACGGCGATGTGAAATACCACCTGGGCTATTCGAATGACCGGGCCTACGGCGCCTCGAAGGTGCACCTGACCCTGACCCCGAATCCCAGTCACCTGGAGGCTGTGAACCCAGTGGTGGAGGGGCGGGTCCGTGCCAAGCAGATGCGCATCACCGACCGGGACCGCAAGAAGGTGTTGCCACTGTTGATCCACGGCGACGCGGCGTTCGCGGGCCAGGGGATTGTGGCCGAGACGCTCAATCTGTCCGGATTGCCCGGGTACACCACGGGCGGGACCGTTCATCTGGTCATCAACAATCAGATCGGGTTCACCACGATTCCCGCGGACGCGCGGTCGACCTTCCATTGCACCGACATGGCGAAGATCATCCAGGCGCCCATTTTCCATGTGAACGGGGACGACCCGGAAGCCTGCGCGTATCTGGCCGAATTGGCATTGGAATTCCGCCAGACGTTCAAGCGTGATGTGGTGATCGACATCGTTTGTTACCGGAAATACGGGCATAACGAAGGCGACGAGCCAGCGTTCACCCAACCGGTGATGTATGGCAAGATCCGGAACCGTCCCACGCCTCCCAAGCTGTACGCATCCCGCCTCGAGTCGGCGGGGGTGATCGACGGCCTACTTCTCGGCCAAATGAGCGAGGAAGTGGAAGCCAGGATGCAGGCCGCCCTGGACCGAGAGCGGGGCGGGGCAACCCATTACAAGGGAATGCCCACCTTTGAAGGCACCTGGAAAGGGATGACAAACCGTTTCAGCCATGATGCCGCACCCACGAATCTGCCCCTGGACTTGCTGGGAAAGGTGGCCGTGGGTGTGAGCCGATTTCCGGAGACCTTCCAGCCGAATTCCAAAGTGCGGGAGTTGTTGGCCAATCGGACCCGGGCCATTCTTGAGGACAAGCCATTTGATTGGGGGGCCGCGGAAATGTACGCATTCGGGTCGCTGGTCCTAGAGGGGACCAGGATCCGGATCTCCGGCCAGGATTGTCGAAGGGGCACCTTCAGCCATCGTCACGCGGTGATCTACGATGCCAGGGACGGCCATTCCTTCTGCCCGCTGGAACACCTCTCCAGCGACCAGGAGCGGTTCAAGGTCTACGACAGCCTGCTTTCGGAGGCCGCTGTTCTGGGCTTTGAGTTTGGCTACTCGCTGGATGCCCCGGATTCCCTGGTGATTTGGGAAGCCCAGTTCGGCGACTTTGCCAACGGGGCCCAATCAATCATCGACCAGTTTGTTGTCGCCAGCGAATCCAAGTGGAAACGCGACAGCGGTCTGGTGATGCTGCTTCCCCACGGTTACGAAGGGCAGGGCCCCGAGCATTCCAGCGCGCGCATGGAGCGTTTTCTGCAGTTGTGCGCTGAGGACAACATCCAAGTCCTTTACCCCACCACCCCGGCGCAGATCTTTCACCTGCTGCGCCGTCAGGTGAAACGGAACTTCCGCAAGCCAGCGGTGGTGATGTCGCCCAAAAGTCTGCTCAGGCACAGGCTGGTCACCTCCACCCGCTCCGAGTTGACCTCGAGCGGATTCCAGGAAATCCTCGATGACCCCAGGAAGGTGAATCCGGACGGGGTCCGCCGGTTGCTGCTTTGTTCTGGCAAAGTGTTCTATGACCTGCATGAGGAGCGAGAGCGACGCAAACTGGAAGATGTGGCCATCGTCCGGGTGGAGCAGATTTATCCGTTGCATGAAGCCCGTTTGGCGGAGGTGCTTGCCAAATACAGTCGGGCCGCCACTGTGGCGTGGGTGCAGGAAGAGTCGCAGAATATGGGGGCCTGGTCGTTCATTGAGCCTCGTTTGCGCGCGATGGGTGTCCATATCCAGTATGTGGGACGCGACGCATCCGCAAGTCCGGCAACAGGCGTCAAGAAAGTCCACGAAAAGGAGCAAAAAGAGCTGGTGGATCAGGCGCTGACGGGAAGCATCAGCCACCTGGTCCGGGCTAATGGTGCCAAGTTCAAGCAAGGCGGACCCGCGGGGCCCCTCGAGATGGCGGGCTCCCGGGTGAATTGACACATTTCAAAAGGCCAGTGACAGTCATCCATTTTTCCAGGAAGGAGGCGGGGGACAAATAAACGGGAAGGGCAGGCCGGGCCTGACTTTTTCCTTTTTTGTCCCCCATCAGCCAATGGCGATTGAAATCAAGGTTCCCTCTGTCGGTGAATCGGTCTCGGAGGGTGTGCTTTCCCGGTGGATGGTGAAATCAGGCGAGACGGTTCGCGCGAACCAGCCGCTTTTTGAGCTGGAAACCGACAAAGCCTCCCAGGAGATTCCAGCGCCCGCCACAGGCACGGTTGAACTTTTGGTCAAGGAGGGGGAAAAGGTTCCAGTGGGCGCTGTTGTGGCCCGCCTCACCGAGGGTGCGGCGCAGCCACAGGTGGCTTCTCCATCTGCTTCTGTTCCCTCGCCAGCCGTTTCCGCCGGGCCAGCCATGTCCCCATCCGCCCAGAAAATGGCAGCCGAGCGGCAGGTGGACCCCTCCACCATTGAAGGGACCGGGCGGGGCGGGAGAATCATCAAGGAGGATGTCGCGGCGGCGGTTGTGCAACGGGAGAAGGCCGAGGTGGCTCCGGTCACCAAGCCTGGCCTGGCGATACCCAGCTCGGCGCCAGCCAGCGCACCGGTGCCTGCCAGTCAGGGTGCCCGCATGGAAAGCCGAACCCGGATGACCGCCATCCGCCAGCGGATCGCCGAGCGGCTGCTCGCGGCCCAGCAGAACGCCGCGATTTTGACCACCTTCAATGAAGCCGACATGTCGGCAATCATGGCCCTGAGAACCCGCTACAAGGATTCGTTCCAGAAGCGGCACGGGGTGAGCCTCGGCTTTATGAGCTTCTTTGTGAAGGCCGTGGTGGAGGCAGTTCGGGCTTTTCCAGCCGTCAATTCCCGCATTGATGGCAACGAGATCGTCCAGCCTCATTATGTGGACATCGGGGTGGCTGTCAGCACGGAGAAGGGGTTGATGGTTCCGGTCCTGCGGGATGCCGACAAGTTGGCCTTCGCCCAGATCGAGAAAGGTATCGCGGAACTCGCCGTGCGCGCGCGCGATGGAAAAATCAGTGTGGCCGACCTGCAGGGGGGCACCTTCACGATCACCAATGGCGGGGTATTCGGCTCGCTTCTTTCCACGCCCATTCTGAATCCGCCCCAAAGCGGCATTCTGGGCATGCACACCATCCAGAAACGGCCCGTGGCGGTGGACGATCAGGTCGTCATCCGCCCAATGATGTATCTGGCACTCTCTTATGATCACCGGATTATCGACGGGCGCGAGGCTGTCGGTTTTCTGGTGCGGGTGAAGGAATGCCTGGAAAACCCGGAACGCCTGATGCTTGAGGTCTGATCGCCGGGCGACATCGCCCTGTTTATTCAGGCCCCCGGTTTTCAACTCGGAGTGGGAAAATGCTGGATTTGGTGGTTATTGGCGGGGGCCCGGGCGGGTATGTCGCCGCCATCCGCGCGGCACAACTGGGATTCAAGGTCGCCTGCGTTGACAAGCGGGGTACCTTTGGCGGAACTTGTCTGAATGTCGGGTGTATACCCAGCAAGGCATTGCTGGATTCCAGCGAGCATTTTCACCAGGCCCAAACCCGATTTTCCCGTCACGGAATCCTGGTGGGCGAATTGAAACTGGACTTGGCCGCGATGATGTCGCGCAAGGACAGGGTGGTCCGCGACCTGACCGGGGGAGTCGCCTACCTACTCAAAAAAAACAAGATAGAGGCCATTACCGGTATCGCCCGCATCAATAAACCCGGCGAGGTGGTGGTGCAGGACGCCGGCGGTGCCGAAAGGGTGCTGGCCTGCAGGCATATCCTCCTGGCATCCGGCAGCGAACCGGTCCAGATCCCCTCGCTGCCTTTTGATGGCACGCATGTGATCAGTTCCACCGAGGCTCTTTGCCTTGACCGGGTTCCCGAGCACTTGGTGGTGGTGGGGGGAGGAGTCATCGGGCTGGAGTTGGGTTCGGTTTGGCGTCGTTTGGGAGCCCGGGTGACAGTCGTGGAATTTCTGCCGAAAATCCTGTCCATCTGCGACGGGGAAATCGCCGCCCAGCTCCAGAAGAGCCTTGAGAAAACCGGCTTTGAATTCAAGCTGGGGACCAAGGTGACCGGCAGGAGGGTAGAGGGGAACCAAGTCATATTGGAGGCGGAAAATCGGGATGGAAAGCTGGAAATCGCCGGCGACAAGGTGCTTGTGTGCGTGGGGCGGAGGGCCTACACCCGGGGTCTTGGCCTTGAATCGATCGGTATCCAGCCAGACCCGCGCACAGGCCAGATTCCGGTGGATGAGAATTACCAGACCCGGGTACCAGGCATATTCGCACTGGGCGACTTGACCGCCGGCCCCATGTTGGCCCACAAGGCCGAGGATGAGGGAATGGCCTTCGCCGAGCGATTGGCCGGCCAGAAATCTCATGTGGATTTGGCGGCCATACCCAATGTGGTTTACACCTGGCCGGAAATCGCCAGTGTGGGTCCGACGGAGGAGCAACTCCAGGCAAAGGGGGTGGGTTACAAGGTTGGCAAATTCCAGTTGCGGGCCAATGGCCGGGCCAAGTGCATGGATGAGGATGAGGGGTTGGTGAAGGTGATCGCCGATCCGGAAACCGACAGGGTGCTTGCTGTGCACATTTTCGGGCCCAGAGCCTCCGACATGATCGCGGAGGCGGTTCATGTGATTGAATTCAAGGGATCCAGCGAGGATATCATCCGGATCAGTCACGCCCACCCGACCCTTTCCGAGGGGCTGCGGGAGGCGGCCATGGCGGTCCACGGGCGAGCCATTCACGCCTGAGGCCGTCAATCTTTCACAGACCGGCAAGGTTTGCCCGGTGGGATGATCCCCACCCCCAAACGGCAAAAATATACGTGCAATTCGCTTGCCAGCATTGTTAGGTCGCTTTTGCTCCTGAACAATGCCGTCATGGACCTATTCCGTAGCCAATTCTGCCGGTTTGCCGCACTCCTTATAGGGGTGGGCTGCGCGCCGTTGGTTGCCGCGCAGCAGCAGGAATCTGTGGCCCCACCATTGCGTCTGGGCGAATCCCCGGAACGGGATTTTCAGTTGACTGTGCACGCCCGCAAGGTTTTGGCTGAAACCCCCGGTTTGAGTCACCTGAATGTGGGAATAAGGGTTCGACGGGGTGTGGTCTCGGTTTGGGGACCGGTTCCCGATCAGGAAGCGGCCCGCAAAATCGTAGCTCGGTTGGACAAGGTGAAGGGTGTCACCGGGATCGAGAGCGAATTGTATGTGGGCTCTGGCGGGGAGGGGATTCAGGCCTTTGCCATACCCCCTGCCGGAGGAAATGTTGCGGTGGTGTCGGCAGCCCCAACCGCCCCTCCCATTGTGAATCCCTCTCAAGAAGGATCGCCGGAAAACCGGATCACTTCCCGTGTTTTGCGCATGGATTCGGGGGTGGTCGCCAAACCCGCCCCCATTCCGGCGGCGAAGTTGACCGCCGGTCAAGACAAGCCCAAATTCAACCCAGCAGTGCAGCCAACGCCAATCCCCGCGGATGCGCTGATCCGGGAGTTAGTGCGGCGGCAACCCGGTTTTGGCCTGATCCGATACCAATTGGATGGTGGCGTATTGGTGATCCAAGGGGGCTCAAACCCCTCCCGCCAAATGGA
>JAFMJU010000218.1 GCA_017853285.1 Gemmataceae bacterium | reverse complement strand
GGACAAATACAACAGGCACCGCGCCTGGCGGTACAACTCGCACAGCTTGGCGTCACTGACCATTCCGGCAAACGTCACGGTCCTTCGGCCCATGGCCTTCGGCAGGTTGCCTTGATCGATCAGCCAGCCCGAAGGGCCCGCCCAAATGAGCCTGGCATCATCCGGCAGATGCGGGCTGGTCAGGAACCACCGCAACAGGTTTTCGGGGTTTTTGCGAGGCTCCAGGGTGGAAACGGCCAAAAATAGGTTCGGATCCCGATGGACCTTTTCCGTGGAGGCGTGTTGCCGAACACACTGGCTCGGCCCCAAATGGGCCCAACTCACCCGGGAGGGGGGCAGGCCACATAGCCAGATCAGATCACGCCGGGTGTTTTGCGAGTTGGCAACCGCATGGTCATCCAGACCGGCAGTTGACACCACCAGATCCTGGGTGGATTGCCGCACATGGGGTTGGTGGGTGGCTGGAACCACGCAGCCAGTCAGGTCGTGGTAAAGCGAGACCTCCCGGGCAAAATGCCGCTGTTTGGCCCGGTGAAAAGTGTAAATGGCCGGGCTTTTTTCCGCCTGGTCATGGCTGTAGGCGGCCTTGGGCAGCTTGAAAACAGCGTCCCGCCAGGAGCCCACATCCTGGTTGGGCGAGGGCAGATTCTCTGGCCCAAGCCGAATCACGGTGCCTTGGTGCAATCCGTCACGGTGCCCGGCCCGGATGAGGTTTTCCTTATGGGCCATGCTGAAGAGTTGGACAGGGCGTTTTTTTGCCAGGCATTCCACCACACGGGCCACGCACCGCCCCACACCCGTTAGTTTCACCTGGGCAAGGGAGGTGGCGTCCACATGAAGGATGGGGGCGGGGCTCACCGTGGGCGCGACCTCCCCGCTTCACTCCCCCGGGTTATACAAGTCTTTGAGGCGTCATCCCGGTCACGCATGGTTAAGCCGCCGCTTGTCCCTGGTTTCCGGGATTTGCCAAGGAGGCCAGGAATTGGCCCACATGTTTGGAAATAGAAGCGCTTTCCACGGATCCAATCGTCAATCCATGGCCCCCGGTCTGGGTCTGTTCCACCGCGTTGCAAACTGCCCGCTTGAGGGATTCCACACGCGGGTGGGGGCGCATTGATTCCAGCACCTTGTCTTCCACGCCTTCAAAGGCGCAGGGGATCATGGTGGTGGCCACCTGATGACCAGGAAAAACATCGTCTCCCGCGTGTAGGCACGAGACATCCGTGCCGATGATGCCGATGCCAGCCCGCTTGAGGCTGCCTGCCCACAAGGCTGAATCCAGATCAGTTTCCCAGGTGATGGCCCAATCCAATCGGGGCAGACAATCGCTCGGCACCGAGGCTTGGCTTTCCGATTGCGCAAGGAGGGCGCCATTCCAGGCCGGCAATCGTTCAGCAACTTTGGCCAGCGAATTCAGCCGTTGTTGCCACTTTCCGTCCCGATCCGGCATGCGAACCACCAGAGCCACATCCTCGGTATCGGATAAGCCTTGGGCGCATGCCGACAGGACCCGAACTCCGGCCCAATGATCTTTCAGTGGGTCCCAACGCAGAAGAATCACGCAGGAAGGGTTATCCATGGGGGCCGGGTTGAGCCAAGCCGGTTGGGAAGGCTTTTTGAACTGCTTTCTAACCCATTTCCAGGTGCCCAGCATCGACTGGTTCAGCCATCCAGGCATCCGTTCCTTGATCTGATGGTGGTAGGTTTTTCTTGCCCAGAAATAGGCTTTTTTCGTCACTCCGCGCGGAACATAAGCCCCTTCCTGCCAGATCTCTCGCACATCCGGAGGGCCGCCGGGGCCCAGCGGCAACCGATGGGCAATGAATCCATCCGCCGTCGAGCCGGAAGTGGCAAGGGGATTGGTCTCACTGGCCAAGGGCATCAAAAAGGTTTGTCCGTTGAAACCGCCCTCCGCCCAAGCGTCCCTGGTCAGTGGCGAGGCCGCCAGCAATCCCTGCACATAAGGGAGTGTCAGGCTCCAATTCCATCGGACATCCTGGAAAAGCGGGCGGCAGGGAACTTTGGCTTGGTCCCAGTGGCTGGCGGTGACCAGCGGTGCATCCGGCCACGGGTAAACCTGGTGCGGTGGACGAAACTGGATGACCACCGGTTTTTTGCCCTGACGGCGAACGCGCGTGATGTGGTGCGGCAGGCTAGATTCCGGTTGGTCCAGCTCGGTGGTTGGGGCCACTTGGCGGAGGATCGGCTTCCAGTTGGTCCATAATTGCTGGTGCCAGCGGGCAAGTTCCGGCATCGGCCCGGCGTCGGCATCCTCGCGCACTGGAGGCACCAACAGCAGGTGCAAATCTTCAATAGTTGTGAGACGCCCATCCATGGGCTGTACTCCTTCCGTCCTTGGAGGAACGCACATCATGCGGCCTGACCCCCGGGTAGGTCAAGCGAGCAGGTTTCCTATGGCTAGGTTGTCTTGGGGATTCAAGACAACTTCTTGCCAAGAACAGGACTAAGCTGGCCAAGTGTTTTGCGTAGCTTGGTGAATGTAGCGAAGTCGATGGTCTGCAACCCGTCCGAGGCGGCCTTGTCCGGGTTGGGGTGGATTTCTAACAGCAAGCCATCCGCCCCGGCAGCCAGCGAGGCCAAAGCCATGGGGGGTACATAGGCCCGCTTCCCGGTCCCGTGGCTCGGGTCGATCAGCACCGGCAGGTGGGATGTCGCCTGAAGGGGAGGAACCACGGAGAGGTCCAGCGTGTTCCGGCTATGGTCATTGAAGGTGCGCACTCCCCGTTCGCACAGCATGACCTGACGGTTGCCGCCGGCGAGGATATATTCAGCCGCCATGAGCCACTCCTCCAGCGTGGCGGACATCCCACGTTTTAAGAGCACCGGCTTTTTCATTTTTCCCACCCGTCGCAGCAGGGCATAGTTCTGCATGTTACGGGTGCCAATCTGGATGATGTCCGCTGCGTCCTCCACCGCCTCGGCTTCCTCGGTGTCCATCAGTTCGGTCACAATGCCAATCCCGGTTTTGGCCCGGACTTTTTTCAGGATTTCCAAACCCTCCCGCCCCATTCCCTGGAAGGAGTACGGGCTGGTCCGCGGCTTGAAGGCACCCGCGCGAAGCAGATGAACTCCCTCGCTTTTCAAAAATTCGGCAATTTCCACCGTTAATCCCTCGCTCTCCACCGAGCAGGGCCCGGCGATCAGCGTGAAATTGCCACCCCCAACCGTTGTCTGCGGGGTTTTCACCACGGTGTTGTCCGGGTGCATTTCACGGCCGGCCAGTTTGTATGGCCGGGTGACACGCACCAATTCGAGCACCCCTTCCATCGACGCCAGCCGGTTCGGATCCACCGCGGTGATGTTGCCAGTGATACCGATGGCTGTCCGGGTGCTACCAGGCAAGGGATGAGCTTGTAATCCCATGCTTTCAATTGCTTTCGCAACGGCATCAATGTTTTGCTGGGAAGCGTTTAAATGCATAACCACAAGCATTGGATTCAATCCTTTTTCGGAAACAGCCAAGGCTTTGCCTGGTTTCCATCAGACCTGCCAATTGCCAGTACACTGGCCTCAAGGTAGCAAGAATGGATGGAGCAGTGGTCGGATTGGGGTAATTCCCACAAGTCGACCAAGTCTCCCATAGAAGGCCCAAGGCAAGGACGAAGCCATGGCCGGTCCCCTGGTTGTCGCGCAATTCCTGGTGATTTGGTCCGTTCTGGGCCAGTTTTCCGAACAAACCCTGGCCCAAAATGTCCAGTTGCGGCGAGATCCACTGACGGTCCTTCGGGACGGGAAAATACAAGCAATCCATACGGCCGGGGAATGGCCTTCCCGCCGGGCCTCAATCCTTCAGGGCATGGAATCAGCCATGGGCCCGTTCCCCCCAAACTCCAATCGGGGCGACTTGCGGTTCAAACGGCTGGATAACCCGGTCAGGGTATCGCGCCATACTCGCCAAAAGGTCAGTTTCGAACCCTCCCCGGGTACCCAGGTCAAGGCCTGGCTACTGGTCCCGCATGCCTCCGAGTCGGCTAGCCAGTCAAAAAAATATCCAGCCATGCTTTGCCTGCACCAAACCATTCCCATCGGCAAGGATGAGCCGGCCGGTCTCGGCCCCACTCCTTCCAAGCGGCAGGCTTTTGATTTGGCGGATCGGGGCTTTGTCTGTCTGGCGCCGGATTACCCAAGTTTTGGCGAGTATCCTTGCGATTTCAAAGACACTGCCTGGAAGTCGGGAACCATGCTGGCCATTTGGAACAACAGCCGGGCTGTGGACCTGCTTTGCTCCCTTCCCGAGGTGGACCCGGCGAGGATAGGCGCGATCGGTCATAGTCTGGGTGGGCATAACACCCTGTTCACCGCGGTATTCGAGCCCCGCATAGGGGTGGCGGTGACAAGTTGCGGATTCACCTCGTTTCCCAGATACATGAAGGGTGACCTAACCGGCTGGACTTCCAACCGCTACATGCCTCGCATTAGCGCCGTGTATGCCAAGGATCCTGCGAAAATGCCTTTTGATTTTCCCGAGGTGTTGGCGGCAATAGCCCCACGCGGGGTCTTCATCAGCGCTCCCACCCGCGATGACAATTTTGATCTGCAAGGGGTGAGGGATTCCGTCGCCACGGCTGCTGGCGTTTTCCGGCTGCTCGGCGTTCCGGACCGGCTTCAATTGCGGGCCCCGGAGGGCGGCCACGACTTCCAGGAGGAGACTCGCCTGGAAGCTTATGATTACATCGCCAAGGTGCTTGCTGAACAATCCGCGAACAAGGTGCCTGACACCCGGGGGAAATAACCATGACAGACTCGGCCCGCGCGGATTTCGTCCGTGAAAAACCGGATACCCACTCCAAGGCGCTGCGCATCAACCTCGACCACCGCAGGTACGGCACATTCGCGGAGATCGGTGCGGGGCAGGAGGTGGTCCGCTGGTTTTTCCGGGTGGGTGGCGCCGCGGGAACCGTGGCCAAGAGCATGTCCGCCTATGACATGACCGTGTCGGATGCCATTTACGGCCCGTGCGAGCGTTATGTGAGCCGTCCCCGCCTCGAATCCATGCTGGAGCACGAGCAAAAGCTGAACCTGGACCGCCTCATGGACAAGCGGGGCGATACCACCGCCTTTTTCACCTTCGCCAACACGGTCTCGGCCAAGAGTTACAAGGGGGGCAACCGCGAGTGCCACGGCTGGCTTGGGGTCCGTTACCAGCTTTATCCCCGCGATCAGGACAGTGAGATCATCATCCATGTCCGTCTCCTGGACACCGAGAACCTGCTCCAGCAGGAGGCCCTCGGCATTGTGGGGGTTAACCTGCTTTACGGCGCCTTTTATCACCACCATGAGCCCGAAGTTCTGGTCGAGTCCCTCCTCGACAACCTCAGCACCACCCGTATCGAGATCGACATGATCGAGTTCTCGGGTATCGGCTTCCGAATGGTCGACAACAGGGTGATGAGCCTCAAGCTTGTCCAGCTCGGGCTCAGCAAGGCCGCCATGTTCGACTCGAACGGCAAAGTGTTGCAACCCTCCGAGTTTTGTTACAAGAAGAACATCCTGGTCGAGCGGGGCAGCTTCCGCCCCGTCACCCATGTCAACCTGGACATGCTGCGCTGTGCCCGGGAAAAGTTCGCCGCCGAGTTGCCGCCCGAGGAACGCGACCAGATTGTCAGCGTCACCGAGCTGACGATGAGCAACCTGCAGCAGACCAATACCAATTCCAGTAATTCCGATTTCCTCGCCCGGGCTGACATACTCGCCGCATGCGGCATGACAACACTCATCAGCGATTACTTCGAGTACTATCGTCTGGCGGCCTTTCTGACCCAGCATTCCTCCAAGCGGGTTGCCTTGGTGATGGGTATTCCAAGTCTCAAGGACCTGTTTGATCCAAAATATTACGGGAATCTGGATGGCGGTATCCTCGAGGCGTTCGGTCGGCTTTTCAAATTCGACCTCAAGTTGTACATCTATCCGTTTTTTGATCGCGAGGATGGCTCCGTAATCAGCCTGGAGAATTTCCGCGTCGAACACGAGCTCCGAAACCTCTTCAAGTATTTGATGGATCGCGGCGTGATGATCCCCCTGGATAACTACAAGGAAGAGTACCTGCACATCTTTTCCAGGGAGGTGTTGCAACTGATCGCCAAGGGCAGTCGCACTTGGGAAGACATGGTCCCCCTTCCAGTGGCCAAGCTAATCCGGGATCGCGGACTGCTTGGATGCCCGAAAACCCAGCCGCAATAATCCGGGCGAACCGCGTTTTTTGGCTAGGAGATGGAAATAATGCGCAATTGGTTGCCGAGCCTCGCCTTGCTCGTAATGTCATCGTCGGGCCTTTTCGCATGGGAGCCAGGCGCTCTTCCCCTGGAAGGCAGTTTTAGGTTCACACCTTCCGCCTCTGAGGACCGTGTCCCTGCCGCCTACCGCATGGAGCCGGGTGATTTCGCATTCAAGACAAAGCGGCTCCACGCCGTGGAAGGCGCGTACACGGTATATTCCCTGCAGTTTCCATCGCCCGTGAAGTCCCCTTTCCCGGAAAACAACACGGTGCATGCCCGGTATTACCTGCCGGAGGGGAAAGGGCCTTTCCCGACAACCGTGGTTCTGGACATTCTGGCCGGTAGTGAAACCATTCCCCGGCTGATGTGCGACCATCTGGCCCGCAAGGGGGTGGCGTCCTTGCATGTCCAGTTACCTTATTACGGCCCAAGAAAGCCTAAAAACGCCAAGGTTAAACTGCTCTCGACCAACCTGCTGGTCACCTTGCCGGCAATCCGTCAGGCGGTTTTGGATTTGCGTGTCACCAACGCCTGGCTGCGCTCCAGGCCAGAGGTGGATGCGGCCCGGTTGGGAATTTCCGGAACCAGCCTCGGCAGTTTGGTCTCC
>JAFMJU010000217.1 GCA_017853285.1 Gemmataceae bacterium | reverse complement strand
AGTTAGGCGGCCATTCATTTGGCATACCGGCAAGCTCAAACATTTCAAACGCTCGATTTTTTGGCCCGCTAGGCTAAATCCTCGCATCAGAATGACTTGCGAGGGTAGGGTGTTGGCGATAGATTGAAGGGTTCAAAGGCACTTGAATTTGTGCATGCCCGAAGGGATCCATTGAAGGGGATGAAATGGCGCGTAAACCGCTAAACCGCAAAGCGCTTAGGGCCGAAGCTGAAGCTGCGGAGAAGATCAAGCAAAGAAAAAAGGCAGAGAAGGAAGCTGAAATCGAGGAAGAAGAGGACGAGGAAGAGGACGACGACCAAGACGATCAGGATGATGACGGCGACGACGACCTTGATGATGAAGCTTTTGATGATGGGGATGATGATCAAGAAGACTCCGGCGATACTGAGTCCGAGGACGAGGAGGGCGGTCGGCCTAAAAAAAAGAAAAAGGGCAAGGCTGCAAAAGTAGCCAAGGTTAAAAAACCAAAGGCCAAAACCGGGAAAAGCAAAAAGGCCTCCAGGATGCGGGCCATTTGGGTCGTTCTAAGCAACAACGCGACCAAGGTTGCAAGTTACGATTATCCGAAAGAAAAAGAAGCTCGGGATCACGCCGAGCGTCTCATGACTGAGAAGAAGCAGGTTCACTTCGTCCAATTGGTGAAAGAAGAAATGCCCGATCAGGCATAACTTTTTCCGGAGTTAAAAAATCGCGGGGCCCGGGTTTTCCCGGGCCCCGCGATTTTGCGTATCAGGGCTAAAGCCTGCCCTCAAACCGATTGGTCCTGAACCACCCGTTGTTTCTTCAACATTTCCGTAATGGCCTGTCGTTTTTCGGTCAGTCCGATCACATTCGAAATGCTAATTTGCCTGCCACCCGTTGTGACAATCAGGTCCCCGGTTCCCAGGCCCCATTCCTGGTTTCGGACCAGCCTGGTGGCCTTGAGGAGCCAACCCAGCCAGGCAAGGCCAAGGAGATGATTGCGAAAGGGATCCGTGGGTTGGATCAGGAACTCAACACCCGCTGAGTCGTAGGTGGTTTCCCCTTCGCCAACCTCAGTGACCACTTTGATCTGCCCGGGAACAAACTCGATGTAAATCCGGTGATCAACCAGCCAAAAGGCGATTCCCCAAAGGATGAAAAGGCAAAGTGAAAGCATGATGTAGCCGGCCAAATTGATCCTGACATCGAGCATCAGAACCTTCTCGGCCAAGTACCGTAATTGCCCGAATGAATAAAGAAGCAGGAAAATAATGATGATGGCCGCAAGGAAAAGTGTGGCTGTCAATCCGCGCAGTGGAACATTGGTGAAAAAAATGACCAAGAGGATGATAGTGAAGTAAATAACCCCATAAAAAGGGCTTTTGGCAATGATCCGATCCGTGAATTCCACACCTCCCTCAGGGTGCTTTTCACTGAGCAAAATGTCTATGCCTTGCTCCTTCTTGATAGATCTGGTCTTGTCGGTTTGGCGTGATTCCTTCACGGTCAAATCGGTCGCTACTACCTTTTCGCCATCGCTGGACAAGAGCGCAAGCCTGTGATTGTCCAGAAGGGTCAAACCGGCGAAGATCAGACCGAAAAACCAGATGGGCCAATAGTAAAGAAGCATGGTGTGCTGGTGGACACGGACATAGGTCCTTTCCTTGCGAGGTTTTTCAACCATCGATGGAGGGGTTGGTGTTTCTGAAGTTGTTTCCGTTGACATCTTTTGTACCCCCTTGCCAACCCAATTTGCGGTTTGCGATTTGAATCAAGTGTAAGCCGGCCGGACTGTGCGGGCAATGAATCGTGTGCTTCTTGGATTCAGGCTTACTTTGCTGGCGAGGTGGAGGCTTCTCCCCCCAGTTCGACCTCAATGACCCCGTTTTCGATGACAACCGGGTAACTGGCGATTTTAAGCTTGGGGTTGTCCGCCCAAGCCCCATCACAAAGGCGGAATCGCCAAGCGTGCCAAGGACAATGGACATGCCCGTTTTCAACATGTCCGCCACTCAGGGCGGCCCCCATATGGGGGCAAAAGTCATCAATGGCGTGGATGCCACCCTCGTGGTGAAAAACGGCTATCACTTTCGCCCCTGTGTCCACCACCTTGCAAGCGCCCTGGGGTAGGTCCCCTAGTTGGCAAAGCGTGATTCGATTGGACATGGCTCCCCCATAATGGTTCGATGGTGATTCACTGCTTATTCATACCTTTCAGCGAACCGGGTTGGACAGGCTTTTATTGGTTTGGCTATCACTTTTCAAAGTTTTTAGAGGTCAGGGGCGGTTTCCGATGGGCTTTGAAATCGAGGCCAAATTCAGGGTGCCAAATCTTTCAGTTTTGGCGGGCCAACTGGTTTGCCGAGGCTGGTCCGAATCAATTGGCTCGCCAGATATCGAGGAGGACCAGTATTTCCAGGGGATTAATCGTGATTTTCGCCAAACCGGGGAAGCTTTGCGGGTAAGGCTCAAAAACGGCGTGCCAAGGTTCACATACAAGGGTGTGGCCACCCTTTCAGGGCAAGGGGTCAAGGTTCGCAGGGAAATGGAATTGGAGATGCCCGAGGCGAAGCCTTCCACGGCAATTGGTTTTTTGGAAGCCCTTGGATTTCAAAGGGTCGCCGTTGTCCGCAAGGTGCGCCGGACCTTTTCCCATGCGGCAAGTTGGCCGGGTTTCATTTTGACCCTGGACGAGGTGGAGGAACTTGGTTCATTCGCTGAAATCGAGTTCCTGTCGCATGGAGATGGCGATTTTGCGGCCAAAGTGGCGGAAACGGTCGCGGATATTGCATGCCAACTGGGTTTTGGTGAACTGGAAAAACGCTCCTATTTGCGGATGTTGATGGAGAAAGCATGATCAATTTTTTCCATAAGGGGCTGCCATGGAGGTGATTCAAACCAAAAAGGAACTCAGGGAATTCCGAAATGGGGTCCGGGGTTCTTTGGGTTTTGTTCCCACAATGGGGGCGCTGCACGAGGGGCACGCTGCTTTGATTCGCCAAAGTGCCCGTGAAAACGAACGAACTGTTGTTTCCATTTTTGTGAATCCGATGCAATTTGGGCCGCGGGAAGATTTGGCCAAATATCCCCGGCCATTTGAGCGTGATCTCGACATTTGTCGCGAAACTGGCGCAAATGTGGTTTACGCCCCGGAGCATGCGGATATCTACCCTGCCGGTTTTGGAAGCGCGGTCGAAGTTTCAGGCGTGGGGAACCATTGGTGTGGGGCCAGCCGTCCCGGCCATTTCGTGGGAGTTGCCACGGTGGTCCTCAAATTGCTGAACAGGGTTCAGCCCGACAGGCTCTATCTGGGCCAAAAAGACGCGCAACAGGCCGCTTTGCTTGACAAAATGGTTTTGGATTTGGATCTGGAGACCGAGGTGGTGGTTTGTCCGACAATCCGTGGTGCAGGCGGGTTGGCCCTTAGTTCCCGCAACCAATACCTTTCTCCCGGTGAAAAAGCGGCCGCGCCAGCGCTTTACCGGGCCCTGATGGAATGTGGCCGTCAAATAAAGATGGGGCAGACGAGCCCCCAAAAAATTGCTGAGATATTTCAGGGTTTGCTGCCCGGGTATGACGGCTGGAGATTGGACTATTTCGGGGTGGCCGATCCGGTCACCATGTCTCCCGTGCCGGTTATTGACCGCAAGGTAAGGTTGCTGGCCGCGGCTTTTCTTGGGACCACCCGGTTGATTGACAACATTTCCGCCGGACCGGGGCTGGAGCCTGGCTGAGTGGGGATTTTCACTCCCGGTTTCCCTTGCGATTGGATTGATCATGGCACATCCGCTGTTTGGCCCAGAAATTCGTTTTGCCTTGGACAAGGATGATTCCGAGGGGATGGCGACATTTTGCCAGGCCGTTCACCCGGCTACCGCTGCCGAAACCCTTGAGGGAGAGTTCACACCCGAGGAAATCTGGCGTTTTCTGCAACAGGCGCCTGTCCAGTCCCAAGCCGAAATATTTTCCTATTTTCCGTTGGAATTGCAGGAAGATCTGGTACTGACAGCCGGTCGTTTGCCTATGGCGCGCCTCATCCAGGATATGTCCCCGGATGACCGTGCCGATTTGCTCCGTCGGTTGGATCCGAAGGTGACAGACCAGTTGGTTCGCCTGGTTGATGAGGCGGACAGGCGGGAAATCGCCGCGCTCGCAAGCCATGATGAGGACACGGTCGGGGCACTGATGACTCCCGACTACGCCTGGCTCCCCAAGGGGTTGAGGGTGGAGGATGCCCTGGAACGGCTCCGCCTCCAGGCCCCGGACCGTGAGACGATTTACTATGTGTACATCCTCGACGACCACCGCAGGATTTTGGGCGTGGTCACTCTCCGCGACCTGATTCTTGCTCCCCGATCTGCCCTGATCGATGACCTGATGGAATCCCGTATCCAGACGGTATTGATGGATGATGACCGGGAAAAAGTTTCGCAAATCCTTGCCAAGTACGACCTGATCGCGGTGCCGGTGGTGGACCATACAGGGGCGCTGGTCGGGATAGTCACGCATGACGATGTCATCGATGCCGTTGTCACCGCTGCCACGGAGGATGTTCACCGCATGGGCGGTGTGGACCCGGTCGATGAAAATTACCTCGATGCCTCTTTCGTTACGGTTTGGCGGAAACGTGCCGTTTGGCTTTCGTGCTTGTTCGTTGCCGAATTGTTCACGTTCACCGCTTTGGCATCCTTCGAGGACGAGATCGCAAGGGTGGTGGTGCTCAGCCTTTTCGTGCCACTTGTGATTTCCACGGGCGGGAATTCAGGTTCCCAAGCCGCGACACTGATCACCCGCGCCATGGCTTTGGGACAAGTCAGGATGTCGGATTGGTTGCGGGTCCTTCGTCACGAGTTGGTGATGGGATTGGCCCTGGGACTTACTTTGGGGCTGATCGGCTATGGCAGGGCTTTTTTCACAAGCGAGTCGCTGCGGTCGGCCTCACCTCCGCGAACCGAGGAATTCGTGGTTCTTTTGCCTATGGGTAGCCCTCGACTGGAGTTCCATGCCAATGGACATGTGAAGCTTCCTTCTGAAGCCCGACAGGAGTTGAAGGGGGCTTCGTCACTGATCCTCCTGCCCCCAGAAAAGGCGGTTCCAGAGCCTGAAATGCTTCCTGGGGGAGAATTGCTCTACCATTTTCCAGCCAACTGCACCTTTCCGAGGGAACCGATAAGCTTGCCCCGTTTGGCCATGGTGGTTGGTTTGTCCGTCGCCTCCATTTGCATCTGGGGAACCTTGGTTGGCAGCATGCTTCCCTTGTTGTTCAAATCCATCAATGTGGATCCCGGTATCGCCTCCAGTCCCTTTGTCGCAACTTTTGTGGATGTGACAGGGATCATCCTTTATTTCACTATCGCGCAGGCTTTCCTGGTCTGATTTGGCCGGAATCAATGAAGTGGGGGCCCCCTTTTGAAGGGGGCCCCCACTTTTGAAAAGGCTGGAAAGTCAGGCTGCCTGGGGGCTGGTGCCTTCCGGAGGCTCTTTGGTTTTTCCAGTCGGCTTGGCTTCCAATTGGGCAAGGTCACCGGCTGCTTCAGAATCCCCGTTTTTCAGTTCTCGAAGGATTCCCGGAGGATCTTTGGCAAGTCGCCATCCCACCAGCGGTTCCTCCGCGAAGCGGTCGATCACCAAAAATCCCAGACCTTCAGTTGTCATGCAGGGCAGCGCAGCAATGCCCTGAACCGGATCAATCGGGTGGAGGCCGAGATCCATGGCCTCGTCCATCAGTTGGCGACCCATGGATTTGGATTGCTCCAGGTCGTCTTCGAGTGCTTTTCGGCCAAGCAATAAATTGCGGTCCGCCCGACCCTTTTGTTCACCTAGGCGTTGAAGGCGTAATTGGGTTGCGGTTTGGTCCAATGCCACAGTCCGGATGTCATCCATGACCCGGCCAAGGAAGCCCATGGCGTTTTTGGCCTTTTGAGGGGTCCATAGGATTGGCGGAGTGACGGATGGGGCGCTGGTTTTCCTACGCATGACACTCCCTCCAAGGTTAGTGAATCGTGCCGCTTACTGTATGACGCCGGGCCGTTTGGAAAGGATTGGTGTTTGATTTCGCCAAACTTTCCCGGCGAGCCCTTGCTTTCTCTACGCTCGGGGTCCCGCAGAGTTTTGATGCGAGGGAAAATTTTTCAAAAACCAGTGATATCAATATATATTGATCGGCCGGATATTTTGCCCTGTTGGAAAAGTGCGAGCAACCACACCGCCTAGGGTTCTTGGAAAGTTGTTACGGGTGAATGGCTTGCCCAAGCCGGGGTCGATGAACCATTGACCCCCCAAAAGGCAGGGAAGCATGGCGCAATCAGGGGTTTCACCATACGAGAACCGTTTCCTCGCGTGGATCAATCACGCGGGTGATGTCGTTTTCTTTGCACTGGAAATCTCACGGAACTTAGGAAAAGGCCTTCGTTCCAAATCCATGGTCCCCTTGGTCTTCCAAATTGGTGTGAGAAGCTTGGGGGTCATTCTTTTTACCGGAGCCTTCATCGGGATGGTTTTGGCTATCCAGGCCCAGATGCAACTGGCCGCCTACGGTATTTCCACCCGTTTGGGCCAAATGGTCAACCTGTCGGTTGTTCGGGAATTGGGGCCGGTTTTGGCGGCCGTGATGTTGGCGGGCAGGGTGGGCGGTGCAATCGCAGCCGAGTTGGCCACCATGCGCATGAGTGAACAGGTGGACGCCCTGGAATGCATGGGCGTGGACCCGATCGCCCACCTGGTGGCGCCACGATTCTGGGCCTGCCTGCTTCTGGTTCCCACCATGACCGTCTTCGCCAATTTCATGGGCATGCTGGGTGGCTGGTTTGTGGCAACAGAGCTTTATTTTGTGGAACCCTACCACTACTGGTATCACGCCCGTG
>JAFMJU010000216.1 GCA_017853285.1 Gemmataceae bacterium | reverse complement strand
TGGCAGCATGCGATCACACGGGCCCTTTTTTTGGCGCTGAAATCGCTGCCGGAAGGGGACAAGGGAATCGCAACCACTTTGGCTGCCGCCGGTGGATCCGGCCCCCACCGCCGACTCCTGCTCACAGCCCTGGATCAATCCCGGCGCTTGAAATCCCCCAACGAAACCCTGAAGCTGGCGCGCGCATCCAACAGCGAAGACCGGCGGTTCGCCCGTTGGATTTTGTCCCGGCATCCGGAATGGGCGCCCGCCATCGCCAGTGAGTTGGAGGGTTCACAGCCGCCGACCTGGCTGGATGGCGACTTGCTGGGCACCCTGGTGCATGACACAAAAGTCCAGGAACTGGTGGGCCGCTGGCTTGATTCGGATCGTTCTGACCTGGCCTTGGAAGCCATGACACGGTGGTCGGGCAAGCAGGTTCCCGGGGCGTGGGTTGACCCGGTATTGAAGAGCCTGGCCACCCCGAAAGCTGGAACTTTGCGCATGACCTCGGTGCTGGCCAAAAATGGCCCGTTACCACAACGCTGGGTCGACCGTTTGAATGAGCTGGCCACCACCGACCCTGCCAATCCGATCAACAGCCTGTTGGCCATGGCCAGTTTGCCCAAGGGACGGATTGAAAACGACCAACGCTTCGATGCGATTGTCTGGCATCTAAAGGCAGCAGCACCGGCGTCGGAACGGCTGGCCGCCCTCGAGGCACTGGACCGGGTTCAACCAACCGCTAACCAATGGCGACTATTGGCGGAAAATCTGGGGGAGGCCAGCGTGGGCGACCAGGCCCGATTGGTCAACCTGTTTCAAACGAAAGATCCCGCAGCCGGGCAAGCCCTGGCCACGACCTTGCTGAATGGAAAGATCCCCGCAACCGTCTCCACAGCCCTGCTGCGGACCGCGCTGGCAGGCCATGGAAAGGAGATGACCGACCGGCTGGAACCCGCCCTGGCACAGCGCGACCCTTCGGCCTCGGCGCAACGGGCCATGGTGGACAAGCTGCTGGCCGAGCTTCCACCCGGTGATGTCAACCGTGGGCATGAGGTTTTCAACAACCCGAAAACGGCATGCGCCTCGTGCCACAAGATCGGCTACAGGGGGGGATTGGCCGGGCCGGAACTGACCGCGATCGGGCGCATCCGCACCCGGCGGGATCTGCTGGAAGCGATCATCGCACCCAGCGCCAGCTTTGTGCGCAGCTATGAGCCGGTGACATTGACCCTGGCGAGCGGCAAGCTGGTTTCGGGAATACCCAAGGGAGAGACGGCCACCGAGATCAGGCTGCAAACCGGGCCGGAATCTGTGGAAGTGATCCCGCGCGGCCAGGTGGAGGAAATGACACCGGGAACCGTATCGCTGATGCCGGCTGGAATTGACAAGCAAATCTCCACGCAAGAATTGGCTGACCTGATCGCCTTTCTGCTTGCCCGCCAATGATTATCGCCCATGCGGAGTGAGTACCTTTGACCGCTTATTCGAATCTGGTCCGCCGTATCCCGAAGGGGCCGGTGGATGTGGTAGGCGATGTGCATGGGGAGATGGATGCCCTGCGCGACCTGCTGGGGCACCTGGGTTATGACTTGATCGGGCGACACCCGGAGGGGCGGCGGTTGGTCTTTGTGGGAGACCTGATCGACCGCGGGCCGGACAGCCCGGGAGTGGTGCGATGGGTACGCCGGATGATGGACGAGGCCGGCGCGCTGGCGGTGCTAGGCAACCACGAGATCAACCTGCTGCGGGGGCTGGACAAAGGTTTCGACAACGCATGGTTTTTCAGAAACTCCCCGCCGGCGGTGCGGGCCGAAATGATCGAGCTGTTGACCGGCCTGCCGCTGGCGCTGGAACGGGATGACCTGCGGGTGGCCCACGCCAACTGGCATGATGACTCGGTGGATCTTGCCCGCAACGCCAACTGTCCCATCGAACTGTTTGAGGAGCATGACGCGCTGATCGATGAATTTTTGCGAATGAATCCCCCGCCGGACCCCGTGGAGGCCGGGTTGTTGAAACAGAACCACAACCCGGTGAAGCGAATCACCTCCGGCCCGGAACAACGGGCAGGGGCGGGCAAACCGACGGAGGGGGAGCGGGTGCACCAGCAGCGTGAAACCTGGTGGGACAGCTACACCGGTCCGCTGTGCGTGGTGGGCCATTATTGGCGGATGCAAGATCCAGGCAAACCATCGTCAAACCATCTGTTCGACGACACCAGGCCCCATGCGCTTTTGGGGAAGGGCCATGTGATGTGCGTGGATTACTCGGTGGGGAAACGGTATCTCGAGAGACAGCGGAATGGACCGGATTTCAAGGGACCCTTCCATCTGCGGCTGGGTGCGCTGCGACTGCCGGAAAGAACCCTGATCTTTGACAACGGAACCACCGCGCCCCTTGGCTGAAATGATTGGAGCCTCCGGCCATGAGTGAAATCGCGCCCAAGGGTTGGGTCTCCACAGCCTGGCTGACGGTCCTGCTGCTGATGCCGGTGGCTTTCCTGAATTATCTGGACCGGCAGATGCTGGCCAGCATGAAGGTGTCGGTGATGGGTGACATCAGCGATATCGGAAGCCAGGCCAATTGGGGCCTGATGCTCGGTCAATTCAAGTGGGTGTACGCCTTTGCCAGCCCGCTGGGCGGGTATATCGCCGACCGGTTCAGCCGGCGGCTGACCGTTTGTGCCAGCCTGTTTCTCTGGTCGCTCATCACCTGGTGGACCGGGCGTGTGGAAAGTTTCCAGGAGCTGATGCACGCGCGCACCCTGATGGGATTGAGCGAGGCTTTTTATATTCCGGCGGCACTGGCGCTGATCGCCGCCCATCATTCGGGCCAGACCCGGTCACGGGCGGTGGGGGCGCACCAAATTGGCATTTACCTCGGGGTGATCGCGGGAGGCTTCGGCGGCGTGGTGGCGGATCACCCGGATCTGGGCTGGCGCAGCGCATTCATCGTGTGTGGTGTGTTTGGGATGGCCTACGCCCTACCGCTGGTGCTTTTGCTGCGTGACAAAGGGGCGCATTCAGAAACCACAAACCTGAAAACGCCGGGGCTGGTGGACAGCCTGCCCAAATTGCTGCTGAATGGATCATTTGTGTTGCTGGTGCTGTATTTCACGCTGCCGGCGCTGGCGGGTTGGATCGTGCGGGACTGGATGCCGGCCATCCTGCGAGACCGTTATGGAATATCACAGGGGAGTGCAGGGGTACTGGCCTCGCTGCCATGGCAATCCGCGGCGATCTTGTTCGCCTTTGTGGGAGGTATTTTGGCGGACCGCATGATGGCCCGCACGGAGCGGGGCAGGATTTTGGTCAGCGCGCTGGGGATGGCGCTGATTGTGCCGGCCATCTTTGGCATGGGCCTCCATGGGACGATCGTCACCGCTGTGTCGGCGCTGGTACTGTTCGGTATCGGCTGGGGGATGTTTGATTCCAACAACATGCCGATCTTGTGCCAGATTGTGCCGGCCAACCTTAGGGCCACTGGTTACGGCATCATGAACCTGGTCAGCATCTCCTGCGGCGGGTTTGCCGACTGGGGTTTTGGCAAGCTCAAAGACCAAGGGGCATCGGAACCGGTGGTGTTCGGCACCTTTGCCGCACTGGCACTGGTGGCAGGGTTGCTGGTGCTACAAATCCGCCCCAGAAGCCCTGACGAGCTGGAAAAAGCGGCTTCCTGAAAAACCGTCCGCCACAGGTTATGCTTTGGCAATGACCACTCCCAAGGTGCGAACGATCGGGGTGATTGGACTTGGCCTCATGGGCACCGCCTTCACCTGGCGGTTGCTGGAAGCGGGCTTTGCCCCCGTGGTCTGGAACCGCACTCCCGAAAAGGCCGCGGAATTGACCGCCCATGGCGCCAGGTGGAGCGACCGCCCGATCGCCGAGTGCGACCGTGTGGTCATCAGCCTTTACTCCAGCGAGGCCGTGGCGGAAGTTTTGGACCGGATGGAAGCTGACTTGCAGCCGGGCCAAGTCCTCATTGACACAACCACCGGTGAACCCGCACAGGTGGAGGCTATCGGCCTGCGCCTTGCCGGCAAGGGTGTCCGTTATCTGGATGCCCCCGTTTCGGGCTCCAGCGAGCAGACCCGCATGGGCGAGGCAGTGGTGATGGTGGGTGGCTCCACCTTGGATGTGGAGGCCTGCGGCGACCTTTGGCCCGTAATGGGTGGCACCTTGCATCATTGCGGCCCACTTGGCTCGGCCTCGCGCATGAAACTGGTGACCAATCTCGTTCTCGGGTTGAACCGCGCGGCACTCGCGGAAGGGTTGGGGTTTGCCAGGTCGATCGGTATTGATCCAGCCGCTGCCTTGGAGGTGTTACGGGGAAGCGCCGCCCAAAGCAGGGTGATGGATACCAAGGGAAGGAAAATGCTGACCGGTGAATTCAGCCCACAGGCGAGGTTGAGCCAGCACCGCAAGGATATTGAGATCATCGTGCGGGACGCGGCCGCTGCCGGGCTGGAACTGCCACTTTCCAGTCTTCACCTGGAACTGCTCCGTCGGGCAGAGGCGCGGGGGCTGGGTCCTCTGGACAACAGCGCGATCGCCCGCCTGTGGGGCGTGGGCACATGAAGGATCCAACCCTATCCCCGGCAGCCAGGGTCTGGGTTTTGATTGCCGTATTCCTAGGGCTGCTTTTCGATGGATTTGAATTGGGGCTGATGCCGGTCGCATCGCTGTCGGTCTCGAAATCCCTGCTGGGCGATGACTTCACCCCGCAGGCGGGTGGCGACTGGTTCGCCCGTTTCACCGCCGCGCTGATGCTGGGAGCCGCCCTGGGTGGAATTTTTCTCGGAGCCTTGGGTGACCGGATCGGACGATCCCGCGCCATGTCGGTGAGCGTGCTTTTTTACTCCTTTTTCGCGTCGGCCGGCGCGCTTGCGCGTAACCAGGAGGAGATGCTGGCATCGCGATTCCTGGTGGGCCTGGGAGTGGGTGGCATGTGGCCCAACGGCATGGCGCTGGTGAGCGAATGCTGGCGGGGGGCCTCCAAGCCTTTGGTCAGTGGTGTGATGATGGCGGGCCTGAATGCCGGAATCTTGCTTCTGTCCCAAATGGCCAGGGTTTGGCCCGTCACCAGTGATTCCTGGCGGTGGATATTCCTGCTTGCGGGTTTTCCGGCAGCCCTTGGATTGTCCTGCTGGTTTTTGTTGCCAGAATCGCCCGAATGGCTGCGGAGCGGGAACCGACATGGGTCCCCCAGGACTTCCAGGCCGCTGGCCGATCTCTTCTCCAGCACCATGCTGCGTCGGACCCTGGCAGGGATCATCCTGAGCGCCATCCCCATGGTTGGGGCGTGGGCGGCCAGCAAGTGGATGATCCCCTGGGCGGATGAGATGGCACGCAGCACCAATCCTGGGTACAAGGCAGCAGTCCAGGGCTGGTGGTCGGGCGGAGCCATCGCCGGAAGTATTCTTGGGGCCCAGTTGGCAGGTTGGCTAGGCAAGAAAAGCAGTTACCTTCTGATAAGCCTTGGCGCCTGGATCGCCACGCTGGCGATGTTTCAGATCACCGCGCCCCTGGAACCGCTGTTCATCCCCATCGTCCTGATCCAAGGGTTCTTTTCCACGCTTTTTTTCGGGTGGCTGGCGCTTTTTTTGCCTGACCTTTTCCCCACCGCAATCCGTTCAGCGGGTAGCGGCATGTCCTACAACACGGGAAGGTTCGCAACCGCCTTCGGGGTGCTTGGCGCGGGCGCGCTTTTCAACTGGCTGGGGGGAAGCTACCCCAGGGTGGGTTCGGTGATGGCGTTCATTTATGCGATGGGAGTCGCCGCCATCTGGCTGGCGCCTTCTAACAACCTGGATGAAAAGGAGACGAACGGGTGATTCCAACTATTTTCAGCCTGGTTTATCTCTTTGCAGGGTTTGCATCGGATCCGGCCGAACTTGCCGCCGCCAAAACAGCGAACGGGTTGGAAATTACACTGAATGGCAAGCCCCTTGCGGCCTTCTCGCAAGGCGACAACACGATCCTTCGCCCCTATTTCGCCAACCTGCACAGCCCCAAGGGGATACGACTGACGCGAACCCATCCGCCCCTGCCAGACCGGGATGCCACGGACCATGCCACCATGCATCCGGGACTTTGGCTGGGTTTTGGTGACATCAGCGGGGAGGATTTTTGGCGAAACAAAGCCAGGATGGAGCCCAAGGACCTGGAGATTGAAGCGGGATTGAACAGTCAACAGATTCGATTCGCCACCCGGCATGCGCTGAATGCCGCCGGTGGCCGCCTTATGGGACATTTGAAAAGCCGCTTCTCGGTGCGGGTGTCGCCCAACGGTTGCCTGATCGTCTGGGACGCCGCGCTGGAAGCAGGTGAAAAGGGGCTTGTTCTGGGGGATCAGGAGGAAATGGGATTCGGGGCGCGGATGGCTGGAACCCTGATTGAAAAGAAGGGCGGAAAGATCGCCAATTCAAACGGAAAAACCACTGCCAAGGAAACCTGGGGCCAGCCTGCCGAATGGACAGACTACAGCGGTGTTGTGAACGGAGCCGAAGCCGGAATCACTCTCTTCGCCTCGCCGGACAACTTCCGACCCAGTTGGTGGCACAACCGCGACTACGGCCTGATGGTGGCCAATCCATTCGGCAGGCAGGCAATGCGCCAGGGCACCGTGAGCCAAGTGACCGTTCACCCCGGCGGTGAACTTCGCCTAACCTTTGGCGCCTTCCTCCATGACAGCAAGGAATACGCCCCCGAACGGGCTTATGCGGAATTCCTTGAAGCCTTCCAACCTAAATCCCGAAAAATCGAAAAATAACCGGTCCATTTCACTCATTCACTTGGGAATTGTTAAGGCATGATCAACCTGAACGCCGGGCCCCTGACCCTAATCCTTGCCCTGCATTTGGCATCA
>JAFMJU010000215.1 GCA_017853285.1 Gemmataceae bacterium | reverse complement strand
TTTCCACCCAGTGGGCGCGCTTGCCTTGCGCCTTTTTCCAGGCGCCCCCGGCCCAGGTGATGGCCTTGTCGGTGAATCGGTCGGGATAATCCGCGGTCTGGTGAAGCTGCACCAGACCCACACCTTTGGCCACCAGGGCATCGATCTGTTCGGCCCTGCCCCGGGTGATGGCCTGGTGCTTGTCAGCCCCGTCGAAAAGAAACACCACCGCGGCCAGATCCGCCCAGGATTCCGCCTTGGCCGGCCAATCGAGGGCCAGCACGGGCACCACATCCCGGTTTTTGCGAACCGACTGCATCAGTTCGACGCAGTCTGGGATGTAGTCATGCTCCCCCGGCTTGTAGACGGATGTGCCGGCGATGAACAGGATCTTGGTCTTGCCCTTGCCATCGACCACCTCTTCCACCTGCACACCGGCGGGGACGCGCCCCTGCGCCCAGGCAAGCGAGGCAAATGCCAGCAAGGCGGGCAAGGTCAGGCGGAACATGGCTGGGACCTCCCGGAATGGGTCACACGTTTGACAAGAAGTGGGTGATGTCACCATCCTGCATCACATAATCCTTGCCGCAGACCTTAAGCTTGCCGGCGGCCCGGATATCCTTTTCGGTCTTGTAGGCTTCCAGATCCTCAAGGGTGTAGATCTCCGCCCGGATGAAGCCCTTCTGCAGGTCGGTGTGAATCACGCCGGCTGCCTCGGGCGCTGTGGCCCCCACCGGGATGGCCCAGGCGCGCACTTCCTTCTCGCCGGCGGTGAAGTAGCTCTGGTACCCCAGCACGCGGTAGGCCTCGCGGGCCAGGGCGGCCAGGGCCGGCTCGGCGATGCCGGCGCTGGCGAGCATCTCGCCACGGTCTGCCTCGTCCAGTTCGGCGATCTCCGCCTCCAACTTGGCGCACACCGGCACCACACCGGCGCCCACCTTCGCCGCGTGCTCCCGCACCCGCTGCACCAGCGGCCCCTTCCCCTCGAGGTCGCCCTCGTCCACATTGGCGATGTACAGGATTTTCTTGGCGGTCATCAACCCGAAGCTCTTCACCGCCTTGGCTTCCCCCTCACTCAATTCCAGCGTGCGTAGCGGCTGGTCCTTCTGGATGTGGGCCAGGCATTTCTTGGCCGCCTCGGCGCGCTCCTTCGCCTCCTTGTCGCCGCTCTTGGCGGCGCGCTCGGCCTTGGGCAGGGCGTTCTCCAGCGCCTGCATGTCGGCCAGCATCAATTCAATCTCCACCACCTCGATGTCGGTGAGGGGATCCACCTTGCCGGAAACATGGATCACATTCGAATCCTCAAAGCAGCGCACCACCTGCAGGATGGCGTCCACCTCGCGGATATGGCTCAGGAACTTGTTCCCCAGCCCCTCGCCCTGACTCGCCCCCTTCACGATTCCGGCTATATCCACCAGCGTCAGGGCGCTGGGGATCACCTTCTGGGGGGGGATGTACTTGGTGATCCGCGCCAGCCGGGGGTCAGGCACCGGCACGATCCCCTCGTTCGGCTCAATGGTGCAGAACGGGTAGTTGGCCGCCTGGGCCTGCTTGGAACTGGTGAGCGCGTTGAACAGGGTGCTTTTGCCCACATTGGGCAACCCGACGATACCGGCCTTCATTGCGACATTTCCATGACAAAAAGTGCGTGCTTTTGATGCCAAAAAGCCATGATAGCATCTGCTGCATGGCTTGAAGAAGGCGGCTTGACCCACGGACTAGCGGGCTTTCCGCCTCCACGCGTCCGCCAGCACCGCCAGCACGATCACGCCTCCCGTGACCAGCCGCTTCACCGGGTCAGCGGCTCCAATCTGGGCCAGGCCGGTTTGCAGCACCGCGATCACCAGCACCCCCAAAAAAGACCCCAGCACCGAACCCCGGCCACCCGACGGACTAGCCCCGCCGATCACCACCGCCGCGATGGCCCCCAGTTCCATGCCGATGCCGGCGTTCGGGTCGGCCGAACCCAAACGCGCCGTTTGAAACATGCCAGCCAGCCCCGCCAACACCCCGCACAGGGCGAACGCGATGATTCGCACCGCTTTGGGATCAACCCCCATCCGCCAGGCCGCCTGGTCGTTCTCACCCACGGCCACCAACCGGCGCCCCAGCGCGGTGAACGATTGCAGACCCTGCCCCGCCAGCACCACCAGTCCCGCCAGCAACGCCGACGGGCTCAGGTTCAGTCCTGCGATCGGCGCGCTCAAGCCTTCCAGCCCATCCCCCAGATACCGGGTCTGGCTGCCAGAAATCAGATAGGCCCCGCCGCGGGCGGCCTCCAGCATCCCTAAAGTGACAATGAAGGACGGTATGCCCGCCAAAACGCTCACCGTCCCGTTCAGCAGCCCGCACCCCGCACCCGTCACCAGGGCGGCCAGGCACCCGGTCCAAACAGGCCAGTTCCATTCACCCAGGCAATGCCCAAGAACCGCGGTGGAAAGCCCCACCACCGATCCCACAGACAGGTCGATACCACCCGCAACCATCACCAGGGTCATGCCGCAGGCCAACACAGCCAAATCGGGTATCTGGTTGCCCACCAGAGCGAGCGTCGCTGTCGAAAAGAACCGGGGCTGCAACCAACCAAAACCGGCCACCATCAAGGCCAGCACCACCAGCAATCCGCCCAACTGGCCCGTCGAGAATTGGGGCCGTCCGTCCCCGCCACCCCGGCTCACGGGAGCTTCTCGCGTGTGATCAGGTCCACGGGGGTTTCCTTGTCGTTTTCGCCAATTTTGTCATCCAGCAGGGCCAGGGCGGTCTCGATGCCAAAAACCGCCAACTGATCCCCGTGCTGGTCGGCCGTGGCCAAAATCTCCCCGGCCTTGATGGCGGCCTGCACCGCGCTGATGTTGTCGAACCCGACAATCTGCACCTTGCCCGTCTTGCCGGCAGCTTTCACCGCGGCCAGTGCACCCAAAGCCATGTTGTCGTTGCAGCAGAAGATCGCCTTCAGGTCCGGGTTGGCAGCCAAGATCGAAGCGGCCACCTGGTTGGCGGGACCGGTCTCCCACTGGGCTGACTGCGATTTGACCAGCTTCAAACGCGACTGGAAAATCGCCTTGCCAAACCCGTCCCGCCGCTGCTGGCTATTGAACGAGGTGACCACACCCTCCAGGATCGCCACCTCCGAACCGGGGGAAAGCTTGTCCGCCAGGTACTCGCCCACCTTCTGCGCCCCAGCCTGGTTGTTCGGTCCCACGAACGGAATTTTCAGCTTCAGCTTCTCAAGCACCTCCTCATCGAGCTTGTTGTCAATGTTCACAATCCGGACACCCTTCTCTGCCGCCCTTTTCAACGGCGTGGCCAGGGCCTTGGAGTCCGCCGGGGCGATAACGATGGCATCCACTCCCTGGGCCACCATCTCGGCCACAAGGGCCGATTGCCGGGTGACGTCACGCTCGTCGGGGATGCCGTTGACAATCAGTTCATATTTGCCGGGATTGGCGGCCTGGTGCTTTTTGGCTCCCTCGGCCATGGTGCCAAAAAACTCGTTCGCCAACGATTTCATCACCAGGGCGATTTTTGGCTTGGCCGACTTGTCCCGCTTGGCCACCGAGCCAGACTGGCTGCCGCACCCGGTGAGGCCGACTGTGGCGCCACTTGCCAATACCGCCAAGGCTCCCAAGGTCGCCCGCCGTGAAGGATTGTTCCGGTTTCCATGCATCAGGTTTGTCTCCAGCGTTTTTCCAGGCTTCAGCCGGCAAGCAGTTTTTCCATTTCCTCGCGTGTGGGCAGTGAGGGTTGCGCCCCTGCCCGGCTGGCTGCCAAGCCGCCCGCCGCGTTGCCCACTCGTATCGCCTCGGGCAGTATCGATCCCTGAACCAAAGCCAGCCCCAGCGCGGCCACAAATGCGTCCCCCGCGGCGGTGGCATCCACAGCCTCCACCGGAAAAGCTGCCACCGTGTGGAAGGTTCCATCCAGATCCAGTCCAACCGCCCCCTGGGCCCCCAGCGTGATCACCACGCGTTTTGCCCCACGGGCGCGCAATTGCTCGGCCGCCCGTCGGGCCGTTGCCTCATCCGCCACGGGCAAGCCGGTCAGGTGGGCAGCCTCGCTCTCGTTGACGCAGAGCAGGTCCGCCAAAGAAAGATCCACTTCCAGGGCGCCGGGAATCGGCGCGGCGTTCAGCACACTGAACACCTTGTTTTCGCGCGCGACCTGCAATGCGGCCTGGATGGGCTGCTGCGGCGTTTCCAGTTGCACCAGCAACAAATCACTGGTGGCGATACCGCGCTCCGACCTGCGGATGTCTTCCACAGCCAGATACCCGTTGGCCCCCGGCACCACGATGATGGTGTTCTGGCCACCTTCCTCCACGGCGATGACGGCGGTCCCGCTGGTCACCCCGTTGGTCTCGGGGATATCCCCGGTATCCACCCCGTTGGCTTCCAACTGTTGGCGAAGCAGGATGGAAGGCGGGTCATCACCCAGCCTCCCGATCATCCGCACCACACCCCCCAAGCGGGCCGCCGCGACTGCCTGATTAGCCCCCTTGCCGCCGGGCACACGCTCCAGCTCATTTCCCAAAATGGTTTGCCCGGGTTTGGGCAATTCCCGCACCCGCAGGACCAGATCCAGGTTGATGGATCCGACCACCGTGACGATTTTCCGTTTGGGCAACGCGGGTTGCGACATGGGGCTACTTTGCCTCCCCTTCCCTCGGGCCCGTGGATACTGGCGGCTCACTGCACAGGTGGCTGAAAGCCTCGCGCGTTCGCGCTGCTTGCTCGCGGCTTACGGTGAGGTAGCGGTCCCGCCCGTTCGGATCCTCGGTGAAGACTGTTTCACCGTCTTCCTTCACGGTCACGCGTCCCGGCTTCGACACCCCGAAATACCCGCGCTCGGGTCGCGCCACAAACAGCGCGCTGGTCAAATCCCAGCACGGCCGGTTGTGCGGTGGCGGCTCGTAAACGATGTATGATTCCGCCACCAGATGTTTGGGCGTGTAGGCGAAATCACGCAGGATGCTCTCGGCCGGGTAGGTGACGGCCAAACCCACCTCAAAACCGCTCCAATAAATGGGGGTGGGCCATTTCTCCGCCAGCTTTCGGCAGGAGGGTATATCCTCCACCACATTGTATTCCCGGTGGATCTTGCCATCGATCTTCTGGAAGGCCCCTGCCATGATCGACAGTTCCTTCACCTTGGCCTTCACCAGATCCACGCCGCCCAGCGATGAAATAGCATCGGCTGGGCTATCCAGCAGACGGGCCAGGTTCGTGGAAAAACCCACCTGCACCACCGACACTGACCGATCCCCCGCCTTGGCCAGCGTCTGCCGGAGCACCGTCACCGCATCGGGCACCTGGCCGGCGTCCCCCAGCGTGGGGGCCACGGGGTACAGGTGCCTGCCGTTCTCCTTCCGCTCCACCAGGGGCAGGAACTTGCCCGCCTCGCGTGTTTTGCCGTCCCGCACCGCGCCGATGGGAATCCCCGGCCGGCGGTAATAAGTGTTCAAGGCGCTCACATAACGCGGCGCCAGCGGATGATCCTTGGTGATCGTCACCGCCAGCAATTCCACTTCCTTGCGGGTTGCCAGGCTGTGCAGCATCGCCATGGCCAGCACATCGTCGCAGTCATTGCCGATATCGGTGTCAAAAATCACCGGCACCGGGCGAGCGGGTGCCATCGGGGCCGGACCGCCCGGTCCTGATTCCTTCGCTGCCCCCTGCCCGTATCCAAAACTTGCGGCAGCAACCAGCCCCGCAAACACCAAGCTACTTTTCCATCCGCCCATCTGATCCCCCAGGGATTTCCCCTCTCTTGCCATTTGGCCCTACTTTAACCGAAAAAACCATGGTTTGCCCTGTTTTTCAGGCAGTTGAATCATTCCAGCCCAAACCCCCAAGCCTGCCAAAAATCAAGCCCACCAACCGGGTATGCATGCTGGAAAGGCCGTTTTCCTTTCGGTAGATTAGGTAGAGCTTTGCCCCGTTTTGAAATCACGAACCGTGAGGTTTTTCCCATGCGTAGTTGCCTGGCCCTGGCCCTGTGCGCCGCCTGCCTGGCCGTGCCACTTTTTGCCGAAGACTGGCCCCAATGGCGTGGCCCCAACCGCAACGACCAGTCCTCCGAGACCGGCCTGAAAAAATCGTTCGACGGCAAGGCGCCGCCCGTTGTCTGGGAAATCAAGAACGCCGGCGTCGGCTACTCCGGCCCCTCAATCCACAAAGGTAAGGTTTACCTCGTTGGCGGAACTGTCGAGGCCCCCAAAGAGGACTCCTCGGAGAAAAAGGAAGAACCCAAAGGAAAAGGCCGCCGTGGCGGACCCGCCCAAAAACATATTGACGAGGTTTTCTGCCTGGATGAATCCAACGGCAAGGAACTCTGGCGGGTGAAAGTTGGCAAAGAATACGAGGACAACGGCTCCGATTCCAATTGGGGGGGCGGTCCTCGGGGCAACCCCACGATTACAGATGACGGCCACCTGTACACTCTTGGCATCCGGGGCGATGTCTACTGCCTAAAAGCTGGTGACGGCTCATTGGTCTGGACAAAGAACTACGAAAAAGACATGGGCGGCAGGCTGATGAGCGGCTGGGGCTTCAGCGAATCTCCCCTGGTGGACGGTGACAAACTCGTCTGCGTGCCGGGCGGTGACAAAGGTACCTTGGCTTGCCTTAACCGCAAAAGTGGCGAGGTCATCTGGCGCTCCACCGAACTCAAGGATGCCGCCGGCTACTCCAGCGTGGTCAAGGCGAACCTCTCGGGCGTCGACCAGTATGTCGTGCTCACCGGCAGCAATGTGGTCGGCGTGGCCGCCGACACCGGCAAGCTTCTTTGGAGTTATGACTGCAAGGACCGCTACAAGGTGGCGGTGATCCCCACCCCCGTCATCGTCGGCAAGGACATGGTCTACGCCACCTCCGGCTACGGCGCC
>JAFMJU010000214.1 GCA_017853285.1 Gemmataceae bacterium | reverse complement strand
CCAAGGAGCCCGAGCCGGCCAAGGATGTCCAACTCGACATCACCGGTGACTGGAAGGCGGCCAAGCCGGATGGAGGTTCCATCGGCCTTAAAATCAACGGTGATGGTTCCTTCATCTGGACCATCGAGGACAAAGCCGGGAAGAAAGACTCTTTCGACGGCAACTTCACCCTGGATGAGGATCTGATGGCCCTCAACCGGAAAAGTGGTGGGGCCCTGATGGGACGGCTTACCGCCTTGTCGGAGAAATCATTCCTCTTCAAGATGGTCGGCGGCCCTCCGAATGACCCGGGGTTGACCTTCAAGAAGTAGGCTGCCCGCGCCAACCTTTTGCCGGCCCCGGAATCCGCGGATTCCGGGGCCGGCTTCTTTTGTTGCCAACTCCTCCGAATTCCGCAGGCGAAAAGGTTCCCTGCCCTGAAAACATTTTTTTGCCATAATTCCCTTTTTGCCCCCAAGGATTTGGACAGTTCCGTCATGCCGCCGCTGATCACCATCCGCAAAGCCTGCAAAAGCTACGGGGACCAAGTCCTTCTCGATAATGCCGATGTGACCATTTCGGATTCGGTGAAAGTCGGGTTCATGGGGCGAAATGGAGCCGGCAAAAGCACCCTGCTCCGCACCATCCTGGGTGAGGAGAAGCTCGACAGCGGCGAGATCATCCTGCACCCGAGCCTGCGCCTGGGCTATCTGCGCCAGCACGATCCCTTTCAACCGGGCGAAACCGCGCTCGACTTCCTGATGCGGGACAGCGGCAAACCGGACTGGAAATGCGGCGAGGTGGCGGGGCGTTTCGAACTAAAGGGCTCTTATTTGAACGGCCCCGTTTCCGCCATGTCGGGCGGTTGGCAAACCCGCGTCAAATTGGCGGCCCTGCTGCTGCACGATCCCAACCTGCTACTTCTGGACGAACCAACCAACTTCCTCGACCTGCGGACCCAGATTCTGCTCGAGCATTTTTTGAGGGATTTCCGGGCTGGTGCCCTCATCGTCTCCCACGACAGGTCGTTCCTCATGGCCACCTGCGAGCAGACCCTGGACCTTTCGCGTGGCAAACTGACCTATTTCCCCGGCAAGGCGGACGCCTTCCTCGAGCATCAAAAGGAAAAACGGCTGCACGAGGAGCGCACCAACCAGGCGATCCTGTCCAAAATGCGCCACTTGGAGGATTTCATCGCCCGCAACAAGGCCAGGGCCGCTACAGCCAAACTGGCCCAGTCCAAAAGCAAACAGTTGGAAAAGCTGGAACTGACGGAAATCGAGGCGGATATTCCGGTCGCCAACATCCGCGCGCCAAAGGTGGAACCCCGCAAGGGATCAGCCTTGCGCTGCAAGGAAATGTCCATCGGTTATCCGGAACGGACAATCGCCAGCGGGGTCAACCTGGAAATCGAGCATGGCTCGCGGGTCGCCATTGTGGGAGACAACGGCCAGGGAAAGACCACCTTTCTGCGGACAATCGTGGAATCGCTCAAACCCGTTGAGGGTGAAGCCCGTTGGGGCCACGGTTGCAAGCTGGGTGTTTATGCCCAGCATGTGTACACAAGCCTTCCACCCAGGATGACCGTGCTGGATTATTTGCACCAGAAAGCCGCCCGGGGCAAAAAAGACCAGGAAATCCTCGATATCGCCGGGGCTTTTCTTTTCCGCGGCGCCGGTGCCAGGAAGGACATCTCGGTTCTTTCGGGCGGCGAGCGGGCAAGGCTGTGCATGGCCAGCCTTTTGTTGAGCGAATGCAATGTGCTCATCCTGGACGAACCTGGCAACCATCTGGATGTGGACACCGTTGAGGCCTTGGCGGATGCCTTGGTGGACTTCGAGGGAACAGTGGTTTTCACCAGCCATGATCGCCACTTCATGGGCCGCGTCGCCTCCTGCGTCGTCGAAGTCCGGGATGGAAAGGTGCTGCATTACAACGGCACCTACGACCAATACGTCGCCCGCGTGAACGACGAGATCGAGGCTGGTGAGCGGGAAGCCGGAATCCGTTTTTCCAAGGCTCCCACCGCCGTCAGCCAGGAAAACTCCGCGGCCTCGAAACGCTCCGCGGACCCGGAAAAGGAAATCAAGCAGGTAGAGAAAAATATCGCGCGGCTGGATGGTCTGAAAAAAGCGCTTACGACCAAATCCAGGACAACCACGGACACCGAGGAAGGCCTTCGGGTGCTTGCTGAACTGGAGACCGTTACCGCCGAGTTGTCTGCCAACGAGGACAGATGGGCCGAATTGCACGCCCAAATCGAGGGGTACGAACTCTAGGATTCTCAGGAAAACAAGGCGCCAATGGGTTTGCCCATGTCGGTCAGGGACACGGGACGCTCTCCATCCATCAGGTTTTTTCCGGTGTCGATTCCAAGGGCAGCGTAGATTGTCGCGAAGAGGTCCGGGACGCCTACAGGGTCTTGGATGATTTTCTTCCCCGAATCATCCGTGGCTCCCCAGGCACCCCGATGGCTCAACCCGCCACCTGCCAACACGCACGAGAAGGCAGCGGCCTGATGGCCCCTGCCGCCACCGCTGTCGAATTCGGGAGGCCTTCCGAATTCGGTGGTGATCACCAACAAGGTTTTGTCAAGTAGCCGCCGGTTTTCCAAGTCAGACAGAAGAGCGGAGAAGGCGGAGTCCAGTTCCCTGATGAGGAGGTGTTGGTTCTTTATCCCCTCGTTATGGACATCCCATCCGGCCCCGTTGAGAAAATTGAGATTATGGCTCACCTCGATGAACCGGACTCCGCGCTCCACCAGCCTCCGGGCCAGCAGGCACCTTTGACCGAACTCCGAACCGTAATCGCGCCTTAGCTCGGCTGGTTCACCGTCCATTTTGAAGGCCGAAAGAAAATCAGGGCCGCCAAGGCGGCCCAACTGGCCGATCGCCTCGTCATATTCCCGCACCTTGTCAGCCCGCTCCGCCGCCCCGGCCTCACGCAACTTCCCCAACAAATCGTTGCGACGATTTTGTCTGGGCTGAGTGATTTGTTCCGGCCTCGACAAACCCGCCGGCCCTTGGCTTGTGTCGGTCAGGTAGATGTATCCGGCTTTTGCGCCCAGGAACCCTGGTCCCCGGGTCACATTGGGATAGCCGATCACCACATAGGGTGGAACACCGCCCTCCAAAGGACCTTTTTCATGCGCCACAACCGACCCGAGGGACGGATACTGGGTGGAGCCGCCAACCGGCCTGCCAGTATGCATTCGGTTGGTCGCGGCGGCATGCTCGTCGATGACGGTGTGGTTCACAGTCCTAACCGCAGTGACCCGGTCCATCCTGGGCGCCATTCTGGCCAAATGCTCGCAAACCCGAACACCAGAAACGGCAGTGGGTATGCTTGGGTAGTAGGAACCAGCTTTTTTCCTTGCCGGGTCCCCCTCGCGTTTGGGGTCAAAAGTGTCCAGCGCGCCCATTCCACCGCCAAGCCAGATGGAGATGACATGCTCGGCCTTGCCCCGTAATGGGGCGGGGTTGCCGCCTCCCGCCACGCCAGTTCCCAGCGTTCCGGCCAAACCCGCCAAACTCGCGGTGAATTTCCTACGGTCCATGGGAAACGCTCCTTCAGGGAACCCAGACAAATTCTGGTAGATTCATCAGGGACCAAACGGCATCCTCGAAACGATCTCGCCACTCCGGGGATAGGCGCGGATCTGCGGCCACTCCCTTTTTGGCCCGTTCTTCCAGTTGCAAGCCGATGCGACTGGATTCGGGACGCAGGTGATTGGACCAGGTGACTTTCGGCAAGGCCGCATCCATTGGTCGTTGGTTATCCGGTTTGGCAGCAACCACCCGGGATTCAAAACCGCTCCGCAGGTTTTCAACCAACAGGTCCTTTTCAATTGGCGAAGGCATCCGGCTTAGAATCCTCAAGAACAGGCCATCCACCAATTCACCCGGACTGGAAGATTCCAGGGCCAAGCGGGCCAAGCCACTGCCGGGAACCGGCCGACACAGCAGGACAGCCAGGGAACTGTTGGCCATGGCCCCTGGTTGCATCACATTCACCTCGGTATCCCTGTCAGTTTTCGGGAATTGCCTCGCTCCGTTCCATCCGAAAGCTTCCAGCAAATCGGCGACCATCCTGGCCTTGGGCAAGGTCAGGCTGGGACGATCGCGCTCGTTGGCCAGGCTGGCAAGCATCCAGGCTCGCCGGGGCTTTCCAAGTCCAAGGCGATTGGACGCGGGCCTTCGACCATCGGGATCGAAACAAAGCTCCTCGACATCCATGGGCACTCCCGCCACCGCGTGCATGGAGTCCACTATTTGCTCGGCGTCCAACCTGCGGCGGTCCGGTGCGGTGAAAAATCTAGCCTGCGGAGGGGCGGCAAGGTTTTTCCCATTGGCTTCCCTTTGGTAGGCGGAAGAATTCAGGATCAGCCTTTCGATATGGACGGTATCGTAATTATTTGCCACCAATTCATCGGCAAGCCAATCCAAGAGGGCCGGATGACTGGGCGCACGGCCTTCCCAATCACCGGGGGGTTCCACAAGGCCCGCCCCCATCAGCCTTCGCCAGACCCGGTTCACAACCACCCTGGGAAAACGCTTGTTCAAGGGAGAGGTTATGAGCGCGCCGAGCCTCGACCTGCCATCCGCGGAATTCTCCAGGTATTCATTGATCGCGGGACTGTCTTTGCACCCGGTCGCCGCTTCAAATGGCCATGCCGGGGGAATGGGTTCATCCCCCTGCAGTGACACCTGGATCAGGGGCCGCCTCGATTTGTCCGTCTCGAAAAAAGCCGCCGGAACCCGGCTGGAGGCAGGCACCGGTACCGGTTTGCCCTCGAGGAAAGCCGCCAGGGAAAAAAGGTCCTTTTGTTTTATGTCATGAAACGGAGCGTCGTGGCATTTGGCACACTGCATTTCAATTCCCAGAAAAGCGGAGCCGAGTATCTGCGCCTTGACCGCGAATGGGGTATCGTTTTCGGAGGCCAGCCCGAACGCCGCGCTCCCGCCATCATGACGCCCGCCACGCAACTGGATCAGTTCGGAAACCCACTGGTCCACCCCCTTGCGGTCGCGGAAAGCCTCATGCAAAAACCAGCGGAAAGGCCCCGTCGTATTCAAGCTTGCATTCAGGAGGGTGGGGTTTTCCGCCAGAACATCTTGCCAGTATCCCATCCAACGGTCCGCATGCCTGTCATCCGCCAAAAGGCGATCAATCAGTCGACTCCGCTTGTCCGGCTTCCCATCTCGGGCAAATTCATCCAGTTCTTTTTCTGTTGGTGGCACACCAACCGTGTCCAGGTAGACACGCCTGGCGAAACCGTGGTCATTCAAAACAGGCATGGCAACAGAGGGCTCGGCGGTGCCCACCTGTTCCGCCCATGGGGCCCCGGAACGGATCCATGCTTCCAATAAACGCACTTTGCTTGGGTCCAAAGAATGGCCCGGGGGCATCCGTTCCTTTTGTTGAGTGGATTTGACACGCCGCATCAGTTCGCTGGATTCGGGATTCCCGGGAACCACGGCCTTTTTCCCCGAATCTCCACCAAGCGTAGCCGCGGCGCGACTATCCAACCTCAAGCCACCTTTGTTTTTTTCACCATGGCACCTTATGCAATCCGCCTGGAGAATCGGCAAAATTTTATCCCGAACCCAATCATTTTCGCTGGATTGTTTGGCTACTTTTCCTGAAGTGGCATTCTTGACCTTTTGGTCGATGAATGCGTCAACCGACTTTTCGTGGACCAGTCCAGCCCTCTCGTTTTTCGCCCTCATATCCAGGACCATCTGCCTGGCTTTTTCATGGCGCATGGACCAGAAGGGCTTGCGGCTTTCCCCCAACCGGCGCCGATTTTGGTCATCAGCAATCGCCATTGCCATTTCGTTCGCCGCGAGCGCATCATTCACCGGCCCATCTTCCAAGGGGATGGCCTGGTCACCCAGCAGTTGGTACCGCGCTGCACCACCCTTCCTTACCGCCAACAGCGTTTCACCCGGGTCCGCCCGGAACTGTCTGCCTCCGACCAAGGTTTCAAGCACCACCCGATATTGGGTCGGTGAGGCCACTTCCACGGTGGAGTAGATTTCCTGCTGGCGATGCTCGGCCACCCGGGCTCCCGGAATGGGCGCTTCCGCGACGGGAGTGATGGGTTCCTCGCCGCTTGGCGACCCCTTGAGAGGGCCACTGCGGCCAACCACTTTTCCGTCCACCCACAATCGGCTCAACCCGCGAACCCTGGCCAGCAAGGTATGGCTGCCAGCCGGCAAACTCAAATCAGCCGCCATGCGGACGAGGACCGGCGCATTCCACTCATCCCGAATTCCCCAGGAGTCATAACGCAACGGAAGCCTGTCGAACAAAGCATGATTCAGCGCCAAGGACACAGTGGGCGCGGAAAATTCTTCCCCGAGCACCAACCAGCGATCCTGGGCGGTGGCGCCCTCGTGGACACTGACAAGCACTTTACCTGGGGGAATGATTCCCATTTCTGGCATTTTTTCAGGGGCGGGCGCTTCCGATTGGTCGGCCCCCACCCTGCGGAATCGGTTGGCCAAGGCCTGGTCCGGGAGAATTCCCCGGTGGACCGCCACCGCGTCAAGGCTTCCGGTGAAACTGCTACCAGACAATCCGGATTGGGAAGACCCGATCCAAACCGAATCACGGTCTACGACCGGGCCTTCAACGGTGGCCCCACCCATATCCCATCTTCCTGGGCACAGTTTGCCATCCAGCCATGCCTTGATGGATCCCGGCTTGCCAAACTCATAAGCCACCGCGATGTGGTGCCATCGCGTGCCGGGCCGGAATCCTTCAGTGGTGGTGAATCGATGCCAATGGGAGTCGGCGGCTCCCGATTCGCTTTTAGGCGTGGCGAACAAGAAATTCACACACGCAAGGCCGTCTTTTTCCCTGAGTCTCAACGCCCAATTCTGGTTGTCCTTGGAAAATCCGGTCCCACCCGTTCTTCCCTTCCCGATG
>JAFMJU010000213.1 GCA_017853285.1 Gemmataceae bacterium | reverse complement strand
ATCAATGCGCCTGAGGCCGAAATCGAACCAACCGAAGAAGGATTCGAAGACCTCATCATTGAAGACGATATGCCATCGGATGATGAAGTTGACCCACCAGCCGATTTGGGCAATCCAGATCCCGGTAATCTTCCGGAAATTGATCCCATCAACGGGATTGGAATCATCAACCCGATGGTTCCAGGATTACCCGGTATTGGGATCATTAACCCGAACAATCCCTTGAATCCGGGAATCGGCGGTAATCAAGAAAATGGAGATTTACCGGGTGCCGGAGGCGTTATGCCAGGCGCCGGCATCCAACCAGGAGCCAATGGAAATTTGCCTGGCGGTGGGGCAAATCTGCCTGGAAATGGTGGGAATTTCCCCGGCGGCGGGGCCAATCTACCCGGAAATGGTGCAAACCTCCCCGGCGGCGGGGCCAATTTGCCAGGAAATGGTGCGATTCTCCCCGGCGTTGGAACCATTCTGCCGGGCGTGGGCGCCTTCCCGATTGGTGGTATCAATCCAATCAACCCGGCCACCGGCAATCCCTACTGGCCTAATCCGGGCCCAATGCCCGGTGAAGGCATCAACCCTGGCAACGGCATCCAGCCCGGCAACGGCGTGGATGGCCCTACCGGTCAGCCAACCGGCCCCGGCAGTGGTGGCACCAACCCGACAGGTTCGAGCCCGACCAGCGTGTTGCGAGTTTCCGGTATCGATCCGGACACCGGCTCCAGTAATTCCGACCGCATCACCAGGGCGAAAAGCCCATCGGTTCTTGGAACTGCACCCGCCAATTCCCAGATCACCGTTCTCTCGGCCGGATCGGTGATTGGACGGGGTGTGACCGACGCCTCCGGCAAGTTCAAGGCGCCCCTTTCAGTCGCGTTGTCGGATGGTGAACACCTCTTTCAGGTGAACTGCAGCAACGGCTCCACCGCCTCACTGCGTGTCACCATCGATACCCAGGCCCCGGCCCCGACCATCACCGCAACTCGCTGGGTACCCGAGAAAGTTAACCTTGAGGTGAAACTCGGCTGGGCCTCCACGGCCTCTGCCGGCGACAGCATTCTTCTGGATGTGGACCTCAACCAAAATGGCGCATTCGAGGACAACGAACTGGCTTACCGCACAGGAACCGCGGATAGCGTCTTTGTGCTGAACAACTTGAACGGATACGGGGACTACACCCTGCGGGCCCGGGCCGTGGACACGGCCGGCAATGTGGGCACCGCCACTGCCATGAGCTTTGTGGACAGGAATGCTGGATTTGTCGGCGACGACTCGCTGAGGAAAGCAGCCCAAGGGGCCTATGAAGCACTTGGCCACAGGGGAAATTGGGATGGTCGGGCTGTGAACTTGGATCCTTTGTGGGTCCCTTCCGATCCAAAGCTTCTCGCCCCGGTCCACATCTCAACCCGTACAGGATTAAGCTCGAAATTCGACTCCTATCTGGAGGAAATCAAAAAGCTTGGGCTGAGGGATTACGCGACAAACAGCCAAGATGGGCTGGTTGAAGGTTATTTACCTTCCTTCAAGATCCTTGCACTCCCACAACTCCCAGCTTTTGCCTCCGCAAGCAGAAACTACAAGACTACTTTCGCTGGAACGGTCCAGAATGAAGGTGTTCCGGTGATGCAGGTTCCCCAGTTCTGGGCCACCACAGGCTACACCGGTATCGGCATGAAAATCGGCGTCTTGTCCGACTCGGCCAACTCGACGGGCGCCTTAACCAATGCCCAGGCGACTGGCAATCTCCCCCAAAATGTCCAAATAATCTCGGACATGCCTTCCGGGCAAGGAAGTGATGAAGGCACCGCCATGATGGAGGTCGCCTACGATGTCGCTCCCGGGTCATCACTAGCCTTTGCTTCAGCTTTTGTCGGAGGCCCCCAGGGGTTTGCGGATGGTATCTTGGCCCTGTCTGCGGCCGGATGTAACACGATTGTTGATGATGTGACCTATTTCAACAGCCCTATTTACAACGAGGGCCGTGTCGCTCTGGCAATTAATGAGGTGGTCTTCAACCAAGATAAATTCTATTGCGGGGCCGCCGGAAACCAGACTGACAATGGCTACAGGGGTTTCTGGAAATCCTCAACCGCATCCATTGCCGGTGGCTCCATCACCGGGACCTTCATGGATTTCGGCGGATCTCCTTACCAAGTCATAAATGTCTCAGCAAACACGGATCTTCAACTTTCCATCAAATGGGATTCCGCTTACTTGGAAGGGGGCTCCTCTCTTCCCAATTTCCAGGTCCCCAATGTTGTTTATGCCTACCTTGTGGACCTTTCCACGAACAGCGTGGTCGCCACAGCTAATGACGACAACCTAAACACCGATATGGCATGGCAGTTACTGAATTACACAAACAGTGGCACCAACACCAGTTTCGGGATTGCCTACCAGTTGATTTCCGGCCCTGAACCAACTCGACTCGGTTGGACTGGTTATGGGGCAGGAACGGGAGCCAACAGCCTTTTCCCCAACGGCGGGGGCGGCTGCAGCATCTCCAATACAGCTTTGTCAAAGGGATCCGTCGCGGTTGCTGCCGTTGATTGGGCAACCCCGACTGTCCCGGAAGATTTTACCTCGAAGGGCGGGGTGCTTGAGTTTCTTTTTGATGACGCAGGCAACAGGCTTACCACCCCTTACACATTCTTCAAGCCCCAGATCACAGCACCGGATGGAATCAGTACCACCCTTCCCGCTGGTGGTGGCCTAAATCCCTTTTACGGTACCTCCTGCGCTGCCCCCCAGGTTGCCGCTGTTGCAGCCTTGATTTGGGGCAATCAGCCAAATTTGACCCGGGATCAACTGACATTCCACCTCTACGCCACGGCGATCGACATCTATGCCCCCGGGCAGGATGATTTGACTGGAGCCGGTCTCATACAGGCGGTCCCTGTGCCCAGCGACGCCTTCGGGACTGGGGATATCAGCAATAATTCCCTCACAGCTTGGCATTTAGGTGTGATCGGGAGTTCTCCTGTTATTTCTCCCTACCTGGATATCTCCAATCAGGCAGGTCTCCCTGACTATGACTGGTTCACGGTTCGGGCTGGCAAGGCAGGTAAGCTGGATCTCCGAATGATTCAAGGAAGCTCTGGGAGCCTGGAAGTTCGATTTTTCACCCTGGACCAGAATATGCACTTGGTTGAGCGTGCATCCAGCACCAAGCCCAACCAGTTCTACCGAAATCTCTCCATGAATGTTTTCGCCAACGAATTGGTCTACATCGAGGTAAAGGGCCGCAACTCGGCATATGGAGTGATGGATGAGGCCTATTATCAAATGACACTAAAGGTTTCCTGACCAGTCGAATCAACCCAAAAAGCGCGAGGGCCGCCCGATTTGGGCGGCCCTCGCGCTTTTTCAAATCACCTGTTTTTTAGAACAAGAAGTGAAACTCAATGCTCGGCCCCTGGAAGAAGGTGCTTCGCAACTGGGTGTTCACCACAGGGTTGGCGATGTTGAAGTCGATCAGGTCGGCTGACCGGGCGATGCCGCACATCCACAGCAGGTTGTAACCGCCCCGGATCTTCATGCGCTCCAGCACATTCCACTCCAGGTTGAAGTTCATCGAGAACACCTGGGCGTAGTTGGTGGTGGAGTTGCCGATGCTGAAGGCGTTGTAACCATCGGCGCGGTTGAGGGCCATGTTCCTCTCGACAAAGTTGGCGCAGAAGGCCGTCTTCCACTCGGAGGTGAACGACAACCCACGCCAGATCGCGGAGCCGTATTCAAACCCGACCTGCGGACCCACCAGATTGTTGAAAGCCTGGGTCTGGTAATTCACGGCCAAAGCGGGGTCGGACTGCCCGGTGGCTTGGCTGATGTAGGTCGCGCCGTCGTCGCTGACATACATGTTCGACCCTTCCTGGTAGCCCATGTAACGGACACCCAGGATCAATTCAAACTCCCGCAGGGCCCATCCGGTCTGCCGGTAATTGGCTTCCAGATTACCCATTGCCACAGTCTGAGTAACCGTGAGGATGTCAGCCTGCGCCCCGAGGGTGTTGTCCCCCTCAAAACCGAGGGGCATGCCCTGGAACGGCACATTCAGTGAACCCGGGGCCACAAACGAATACTGGGAGGTGTTTTGCGGCAGCCAGAAACCGGTGATCTCAAAGGCCTGGTTATCAATCAGGCAACCCAGGGTGGCGTTGAAACCCCAGTTCATATTCGGGCTGATGCTGTCGTAATTGGCGTTCACCTGAGCCCCCAAGGTAGGCGGTGCGCCACTGTCCAATGGCCCCGGCCCCGTGTAGGACAGGTAACGCGAAGGCACTTTTTGGGGCTGGAGCCCCAATGCCCCGATATGCATGAAGACGGCTTTCTCGATGTCATAGCCTTCCTCGATGAAGGCACCCGGGCTGTCCGCGGGCAGACTGAGTGGATCAGGTGGGCCGGCAGGAGCGGCCCAAGGGGCCAACGGTCCAGGTACCATGCCCCCCATGCCAGGCATCCCCATGGGACCGGCACCGGCACCGCCAGGGATACCGCCCCCCGGAATTCCGGTCATTCCCGCCCCAGAAGGGCCTGCGGGAATGGGGTCCGGAAGCACGGAAGGCTTGCCGCCCGGGAGCGACTGGGCCCACAGGCTGCCTCCAAGGCCGAACCAAGCGCTCAGTGTGATAGCAGCTGCTTTATTCCAACGCTTCATGGGTCCGCCCCTCGTCCGCCGTCGCCGGTTGACCAGTCCACTGGGTGGGGATATCAGGTAAAAACCTTCCCCTCGTCCTATTCCTCATCGACGGTCCAACCTGCACTCTTCAACCAATCCGTCCAAACCGGACAAGCAAACCCAAGAATGAAAAATCAAAGTGCCCCATTTTTCCCATTTATCCAAAATCGAGCCATAAACCCTTTGGATGGATCAGTTTCGCTTGACGCAAAATGCGCCTAGCCTATGATGGACTTTTTGCCGAGTCATGCGATTTAGCAGGTTTAAGCAGGGAACGAAGGTACTTTTTTCCATGTCCAGAGCAGCCAATTCGACTTTCATGGCCAAGGCCGAAACTTTCCAGCGCCGTTGGTGGCATATTGATGCCGCCGACCAATCTGTTGGCCGCCTGGCTGTTGTTTTGGCCAACATATTGCGTGGCAAGCATCGCCCGGATTTCACCCCTCACTGCGATACTGGCGATTTTGTCGTTGTGACCAATGTTGAAAAGCTGGTCCTCACCGGTGACAAGCTGAATTCTAAGATCTACCAGACCTACTCGGGTTATGCCGGTGGCCAGCGTCGCGTCACAGCCAAACAAATGATGGCCACCCACCCTGACCGTGTCCTGATCCAGGCGGTCAAGCGTATGATTCCCCGCACCCCCTTGGGTCGTCAGCAACTCACCAAGTTGAAGGTTTTCTCGGGTCCGGCACACGACCATGCCGCCCAGCAGCCCCAACCCTTCCCCGTTTCCTGAATCATTCAAGCCAATGACATTTGGCAGTCTGAAACAGTCTTGAGAGGTTATTGAACGTGGCAGAAACCAAAACCAAGAAACAGGTCCACCTTGGCACAGGTCGTCGCAAGACCTCTGTTGCCCGCGTTCGGGTGACCGAGGGTTCCGGCGTCATTCTGGTGAACGACAAGCCCTTTGATGTTTTCTTCACCGAAGACAAGGACCGCATGGCCGTGGTTGGTCCGATCGAGGTCACCAACCTCCGTGGACGGCTGGATGTCCATGTGACGGTGCATGGCGGTGGTGTTACCGGTCAGGCTGGTGCCGCATCCCAAGGCATCGCCCGTGCCATCAAGAAAATGTTCAATTTGGTTTCCGCCCCGGCACCAACCGAGGCGCCCGCCGAAGGGGCAGCCCCCGCCGCGGAAGATCCCATCAACGCCATGTCCCGCAATCTTCGCGCCTCCGGGTATCTGACCCGTGACGGCCGCATGAAGGAGCGCAAAAAATACGGTCACAAGGGTGCCCGCAAGAGCTTCCAGTTCTCCAAGCGCTAGTCCTTGGTTTTCCCGATTTCCAAAAGCCCGCGGCTCGGTTGCCGCGGGCTTTTTTATCGCCCCAACCGAAACAACAGCCACTCCACCCGATTCCTTGCCTCCGGCCCCCAAGGGCCGCCTTTCCTTTTGTCCATCCAATTGCAAAGCGCGGCGACATGGCCCGTCCATGCGAGCGTACGATCTGATTCCCACCCATCTCCTGGGGTCGCTGTTTCGGGTTCACCCGCCGAACCAATCAGCCTGGCCCGGTCGCTGGCCGGATGGTCCCAACGAACCGTGGACCAGTCGATGATGGAATATTCAGGAGTTCCAGAGTCGGTATTCATCTGAATCCAATTTCCGATCCACGGATCGCCGTGGCAGGCCCGCAATTTTCCGGAAAGCCGGATGGATCCAAGAAGGGCCATGGCACTGCCGGCGCATTCGGCCAATGCCTTATGGCAACGGTTTTCCAAGGCACCCGCACAGGTAGGTGCATTTTCCAACCATTTCAACAGGGCATTTCGCCGGGAATTCACACAGGGGTAGGCACCTTCCCGTTCCCCCAAAATACGCCTGGTCAGGTCGGAAAATTGTTCCAAACGATCCAGTCCAAACGGCAGCTTGAAGGTCAAAGGCTCCGGCACATCTCCCCGCATCCAGGTCCAAGCCTGAAAAATAACACCCCTGCCAGTAATCCAGGGTTTTTCAGGATGTGCGAGGGCGGGAAGCCAGGCACATGATTTCCAATATGGATGGGTGGCCAACCGCCAAGCAAGCATGGCGTGTTCGCGGTTCTGCGAACCGTCAGGCCGTTCTTTGACCAAAAAAGAATCACCGGTGGTAAGGGAGGTCCAGCGCCATGCCCGGCCGACATGAAATGGGCCGGTGGGAAGCAAAGAAAGGTTGTCCCGGCCAAAATCGACTGTCGAAATTCCCAGGTCCGCCAAATATGCAACTGGCGATTCGGGCCCGGCTGGTTGGCTCATGCCAATCAG
>JAFMJU010000212.1 GCA_017853285.1 Gemmataceae bacterium | reverse complement strand
CGCCCCCTGCGCGGGGTTCTGCCCCATGCCGATCTCCTGGCCGTGGCTCACCGTGCCAGATTGTCGCCACCGCACCGCCGGACGGATTGGATACAGGTGGGCGTGCTTCTCGGCGTGCTCGTCCTTCCATTCCCTGAGCGGGCTGATGTCATCCAGAATCCAGATCGACCGGCCATTGGTACCCACCACCAGGTCACCCTGATGCACCTGCAGGTCATGCACCGCCACGGTGGGCATGTTCAGCCGCAACGGCTCGAAGCTGTCCCCGCCGTCGGCGCTGAACACCACGCCCCGCTCGGTGCCCACAAAGAGCAGATCCTTCTTCACCGGGTCTTCCCGCACCACATGCAGGTAGACCGCGGGGTCCAGCCCGTCCTCCAAACGCATCCAGGTGGCGCCGAAATCGGTGGTTTTCCACAGGTATGGCTTGTAGTTGTCCAGCCGGTGGGCATCCACCACCAGCCAAGCCGTTCCGGCATCGTGGGCCGAAGGCTCGATGCAGCTCACGGTTCCCCAGTCGGGCAGATCCGGGATGTTTTTCGTCAGGTTGGTCCAGGTCTTGCCATCATCCCGTGACAGGTGCACCAGCCCGTCATCGGTGCCCGCCCACAGCAGTCCCTTCTGCTTGGGCGATTCGGCCAAGGCGAAGATGGTGCCATAGAACTCGGCTGTGGTGTTGTCGCCGGTGATCGGCCCGCCCGACCACCTCATTTTCGACCGGTCGTTGCGGGTCAGGTCGGGGCTCACCTGCTCCCAGTTCTGACCATTGTTGGTGGTGCGGAACAGGTGGTTGCCGGCATGATAAACCACCTTGGGATCATGCTTTGAAATGACGATCGGCGCGGTCCACTGGAAGCGGATGCGCAGATCCTCGGCCCCGTGGCCCGAAGCGTTGTACGGGTAGATGCTGATGTTGCGGGCCTGCTTGGTGCGGTGGTCGTACCGGGTGATGATGCCGGCGTATTCGCCCGCATAGACCACATCTGGATCGGTGGGATGGGGGATGCTGAAGCCGGTCTCCCCTCCACCCACCCCGTGCCAGTCGGCCAGGGGGATGCCCATGTAGCGCAGCGAGTTGGATGGCCCCGAGGCGGTGCCCTGATCCTGCATGTTGCCCATCACCCGGTAGGGGAACCGGTTGTCGCAGGCCACATGGTAGAACTGGGCGATCGGCAGCGCCGGGGCGTTCCAGGTTTTGCCACCATCGGTGCTGATGTCCACGCCGCCATCGTTGGCGTCGATCATGCGGCGGGGATTTTTCGGATCGATCCACAGATCATGGTGGTCGCCGTGGTGCGGTCCATCCACCTTCTGGAAGGTCTTGCCGCCATCGATGCTCTTCAACAGCGGAACCTGCGGTGCCCAGACAATGTCGGCGTTGGTGGGGTCAACCGTCAGCGTGTTGTAGTACCAGGCCCTCTGGCGGATCACCCGCTCGTCATTCACTTTGCTCCACGAACCGCCGCCATCGTCCGAGCGGAACAGGCCACCTTTCTCCGCCTCGATCAGCGCGTACACGCGTGAGCCATCGGAAGGGGCAACCGCCACACCCACCCTACCCCACGGGCCTGGCGGAAGGCTTTCCTCGTCGGGAGCCGAAGTGGCGGCCGCCTTTTTCTTTTTTGGCTTGGCACCAGGGCCGACCTTGTCCCAACTGTCACCCCCATCATGGGAGACATACAAGCCGGAGCCGGGGCCACCCGAGGTGAGTTCCCACGGTTGGCGCCGTGTCTGCCAAAACCCGGCGTAAAGCGTGCGCGGGTTGGTCGGATCAAAACAGACATCGCTGGCCCCGGTGTCGTTGTCGACAAACAACACCTTCGACCAGGTGGAGCCACCATCGGTGGTGCGATAGATTCCCCGTTCGCTGTTGGGGCCGAAGGCATGGCCCAGCACCGCCGCGAAGGCGATGTCGGCATTGGCCGGATGCACCGCCATGGTGCCGATATGCCCCACCTGTTTCCACACATGCTTCCATGACTTGCCGGCGTCGGTGGATTTGAAAATCCCGGCACCCGCCGCCACATTGCCGCGGATGTTGGCCTCGCCGGTGCCCACATAGATAACATTGGGGTCGGAGTTGGCGACTGCGATGGAGCCGATGGAGGAGACCGGCTGGTCGTCGAAGATGGGCTTGAAGCTCACGCCGCCATCGTTCGATTTCCACACTCCGCCGGCGGAGGTGGCCGCATAGTAGGTGAGCGGATCCCCTGAAACGCCGCATACCCTGGACACCCGTCCGCCCGCGGCCGGACCGATGTTTCGGTAGGCCATCCGTTCAAACTGCTTGGGGGCCTTGGAGGGGGTATCACCCTCCTGTTGCGGCAACAAAAGGGCTGAAACGATCAAAAACGCGATATTCATGGCCAAACCCCCCGATACAACAGCGATGCCTTGATGCTAACGACAAAACATCGAGTCTTTTGTCCCGGTCAAGCCGGCGCTTTGCGTGGTATTTTGAGACGGTGACAATTCTGCCGGTTGCAACAGTTATTCCGGAGCAGAACCCAGGTTCATGGATAGTCCAGCCAGCCAGCCGCACAGCCGATCGGCAGCCCCTTTCGGGAAATGGTGCTCTGAAGCCGCTGGCGCCGTTGCGGATTTGGGCGTGTTCGCGCCGCTGGCGGTTGCTTTGGTGGTTGGCAATGGCATGTCAGCCACCGCGGCCCTCCTCCCCGCCGGCTTGCTGTATTTGCTGGTGGCCTGGGCATACCAGCTTCCGGTGGGGGTGCAGCCGCTCAAGGCGCTGGCAGCGGTGGCTATCGCGGGCGGCCTGCCCCCCGAAACCATAGGCGCGGCGGCCATCTGCCTGGGTGCCTTGTTCACCCTGTTGGGCCTCTCTGGCATGCTCGACAGATTGGCCGGAGTTTTTCCCCAGTCGCTGGTGCGGGGAGTCCAGGCCGCCGTGGGTCTGCTCCTCATTCGCTCGGCGGCGATGCTGGTCTGGCAACCACCCGAACCATTCCGCCCCTACGCGCTGCCTCTCGATTGGAGCCTCGCCCTGACAGTGGGTGTGCTGGTGCTGGCGGTGCGGCTGCGCCGGCTGAACATCACCCTGGTATTGGTTGGATTGGGATTGTGGATCGCCTTGGGTCGTTTTGAGGGGGAAATGCGGTGGGGGCCCTCGGGCCTGACTGGACCAAGCCTCGATGCGGAAATATGGTGGACCGCCCTGGTGGCATTGGTTCTGCCCCAGGCTCCGTTGACACTTGCCAACGCCTGCATCGCCCCGGTGGATGCCGCCAGGCACTACTTTGGTGACCAGGCCAGCAAGGTAAGCCCCGGCAGGCTGGCACGCACGCTGGGTGTGGTGAACCTGGTCGCCGGCGGCATCTCGGGCCTGCCAGTCTGCCATGGCTCAGGCGGCATGACGGCCCATGTCGCCTTCGGCGCCCGCACCTGGCGGGCCCCGTTGCTGATGGGGCTGGCGCTGGTGGGGTTGGCCCTGGCGGCAGGCCGGGGCTTGGGACCGGTTTTCTCGGCGTTCCCGGTGGAAATCTTGGCAGGCCTGCTGGCCGCCGCAGGCCTGCTGCATCTGGGGTTATTGGCAGCCCTGAAGAGCCGGGCCGACCTGGCCGTTGCCCTCACCGTGGGGCTGGTGGGTGGAATCACCCTCAATTTGCTGTGGGGCCTGCTGGCAGGAGTTATCTTGTTCACCCTGGCACAAGTCTGGCGGAAGTCACGCCGTGGTGAGCATGTTTCTGATTGATATCCAGGTAGGCAATCCATAGGAGATTGGTACCGCCTTACCAACCAGCAAACCTTGTGAAATTGTGTGACCATGGAGGCAGGCAGGTTTGCTTGGTGAATTATGGGAAATCAAAAATGCGATTAAACCTTTTCGCTTCATCCAGATTCCATTTTTTCAGCCTGACCATTCTGGTTGCCGGAATAACCTGGGCACCGATTCGAGGGGCAGGCCCTGCTGGACCGGTGGAGGATGCGTTTCCACCACCGGAAAAAACCCGGGCAGACGAGCCCTTGGCAAAAACCGTTTCCATGGCCAAGGGGGCGGAATACATCGACCGGGCGGCTATCGCCTGGTTGCACCGTCAAAATTGCTCCAGTTGTCATTCCAGTTATTCCCAGGTAATGGCCAGGGCTGTGCTTGGAGATCTCAAGGCGCCGGCTTTGGCCAGAATCAAGGGTTTCATGGAAGAACGCGTGGCCGGTTGGGACCGGGGGGGGCCGGGAAAAGGTTTTCCCGCCGAGGAGGATGAGGCAGCCACTGAGGTGGTGGCCACGGCCGTCACTCTCGCATTCCATGATGGCGCGACTGGCGGCAGGTTGGGTCCGATCACACGGAAGGCCCTGGACCGCATGTGGACCCTTCAGAGGGCCGATGGTTCCTGGAATTGGAACAAGCATGATTTGCCGCCCCAAGAACTGGATGAATACTATGGCGCTGTTTTCGCAGCCGTGGGGGTCGGCCAGGCTCCAGAGGGTTATTCCAGGGATAAATCTGCCTTGGAAGGTGTGGAACGGTTGCGGAAATATTTGCGGGAGAACCCACCCCCCAACCTCCACCACCAGACCATGCTCCTATGGGCATCGCACAAGCTGGATGGTTTGTTAGAGCCAATGGGACGGGAAAAAATTAAGGCACGCCTGCTCGAAATCCAAAGAAAGGACGGTGGCTGGAACCTACCTTCCCTGGGGGGATGGAAGCGGATGGACGGCACCCCGAACGACCCGGATGGCCCCAGTGACGGATATGCTACCGGCCTGGTAACTTATGTGTTGATGGTGACCGGCACAAAGCCGGATGACCCGGCCCTGACCAAATCGCTTGCCTGGCTGCGGAACAATCAAAGGGAATCCGGCAGGTGGTTCACCAGGTCCGTGAACGCTGACCACGCGCACTACATCACGAACGCCGGAACGGCCTACGCCCTGATGGCGTTGAAAGTAGCCGATGGGTTCAGGCCTTGATGAACCAGTAAACAAAAGGAATTGGAAGGGACAGAAAGGCTTGATTGCTAGCCTGGGGGTCCCTTGATAATGGAACGCTGGGCCGGCCTATGTTTGGAAAGGCCTTTCGGGAAAAAAGCTTCCGTACGGGCTTTTTTTCCTGATCTATAGTGGAATACTGGGACTCCAAAGCCACGATTCCACCCGGCCTGTTTCCGAAACTGCAAACTGTCCCGCAGGGCCTGGATTTCGGGACCCTTCAGTTGGATGTTTTAACCTCAAATTTGTTGAGGTGCCTGCATTGGGGTTTGTCGCGACTTGTCGCGGGCAAAACGCCCGCCCGGTGATTTTGCTTTTTTTCTCAATTTCCGGTCACGAAATCGTCCATCGCGACAAGTACAGTAAGAGTCCTTGAAGGAATCAACCAGGTGGGGGGACATGCCATGGATCATTCCCTTCGCGAGGCCACCCGGCAATGGACCCTGGCGGTCCCCGCTGTCTCCGCCTTCATTGCCTCCCTGGTGCGGGATTTCCAGGACCGGGACGACATCCTGCAGGAAACCGCCGTGGCGGTGTTGCAGGGCTACCACCGGTACGATCCCTCGCGCCCTTTTGTCGCCTGGGCCATGGGAATCGCCAGGCTGCAAACCCTGGCCCACCTACGGAAAAAGGGGGCCGATAAACTGGTGTTTGATTCGGCTGCCGTGGATGCCATCGCCACCGCCATCGCTCAAGATGGAACCATCGATTCCCGGCTGGAGCACCTTAGGGATTGCGCCAAAAGGCTCGATCCGGACGCGACAGAACTCTGCCGGCTGCGCTACACGCTCGACCTCAAGCCGGCAGCCATCGGTGAAAGGCTGGGACAATCCGCCAACACGGTGGCCAAGGCGCTGCAGCGCGTGCGGGACCGGTTGCGGGACTGCATCGAGCACAAGGCATCCGCACTGGAGGCCAACCCATGAACCACCAGGCCAATCCCTCCCCGGAAACCCTGATCGATGGCCACCTCGACGGCAACCTGACTCCGGACGAGACCGCCCTACTGAACGACTGGATCCTGGCCGATCCGGCCAATGCCTTGGCATTCGGCCGCAGGGTGCGACTGCACAGCCAACTGCGCGATCTGGCTTTTCAAACCACTTTGGAACCCGAAAACCTGGCAACCCCGCCCCAACCCCGTCGGCGGTGGCGGCGACTGCCATTGGCCGGCGCCCTGGTTGTCGTGGTGGCGATGACAGCGTGGGCCCTTTTGCTCCAACCAGCCACCGCCGCCCGCGAACTCGATCGACTGATAGCCGCCAACACGGCTGAGGGTGCCGCCACCGACCGGACCTACCGCATCCGCAACCTCGACGCGATCCCCGAGGCCCACGATCCGAAACGGCCGCCCATCGACGGCGCCACGCTGCGGGTGCGCGCGCCCGACAACTATGTCCTCGTCCGTTCGCAACCGGACGGAAGCCGATGGATCACCGGCAGTGACGGCGAGACAGGCTGGTCGGTACCACCCGATGGCCAGGGGGCCGTGCGCGTGAGCCGCGATCCGATGCGGTTCCGTGGACCAGTCCCAGGCCACCAGACGGGAATCCCCTTCGCCAACCTGCCCGCCGATCTGGCCCATCTGCGGATCACCTATGACCTGACGCTGCTGCCGGTTTCGCCGGAAGGCTGGAAGGGCCTTTTGGCCCGCAAGCGCTCCACCTGGGACCGCGGACCGCGGGAAGTGGAAATCCGTTTCGACTCCAGGACCGGGATCGTCCACAAGATGACTTTCCACGGCATGCCAAAAGCACGGGGGGGGCCCGACAGTGTGATGGTCGAGTTGGTCGGCCAGGAAAGTCTCGATTCCGCTTACTTCCATCATGAGTTCCACCATGCGGCCAACCGCAAGGTTGTCTTTGAGGATTAATCCGATGCGGTTCACGCTGGTTCTGTTGTTTGCATTGTCCCTGTGGTTTTTGACCCTGATGGAAGGGTCTGACGCCCAGGCACAACCCCCGGGAGATCGCCCTGGCAAAGGTGGGGGCAAGGGT
>JAFMJU010000211.1 GCA_017853285.1 Gemmataceae bacterium | reverse complement strand
TAGGAGGGGGCCAGGTTGGAGACCCGGTCGCCGAACAGGCCCAGCAGGCAGGTGTCGGAGCAGACGATGAAGGCGGCCTGCTTGCCCGCGAAGACCTGCACCGGCGAGAGCTGGGCCTCGGGCACGCCGTTGATGTCGAGCGGCAGCCGGGCGCTCTCGAACAGCACCGAGGTGCCGGAGGGCGGCCTGCCCAGGATCACGAACAGCGGCACCTTGGAAGGGTCGATGCCGGCGCGGTAGAGGGCGGCGGTGACCTGGGTCCAACTGTAGTCGATGTCGGGCCAGGGGGACGAGGTGGGGTTGGGGTCGTACAGGCGCCAGACCAGCCAGATCAGCCACATGTTGATGTAGATCAGCAGGCCGACGATGGGCAGCCAGGCCTGCCGCAGGTAGGGCAGCGGGGCCGAGACGAACCGGCCGATGTCGAAGAACCACTGGATGAAGCCCAGCAGCAGCAGCACGAAGATCACCGCCACCGCGTGCAGCACCCAGCGGGTGGCGCGGTTGGGGCTGGCCAGCCCCTTGGCCATGCCGAACATGGGGGCCAGCAGGCTGCCGATGCCCTTGAAAAACCCGCCGATCCACCGGAAGAGAAACATGGAGGTCACCCGCCAGGGATTCGATCAGCCCGAGAAACCGCGCACCATCAGGAAGAACAGGGTGGGGATCACCACCGTGAGCACCACGCCGCAGAGGATGAGCATGCGCCGCCGGCGCAGCAGGCCGTGGTGCGGCGGGGCCTGGGTGGGCGGGTCTGGCTCGAGCTCCTCGGGGAACTCGAGCGGCTGGATGTGGCTGAGCTTCTCGCGCTGCAGGTTGCACCATTCCGTCAGGCGGACCGGCTCGTCGGCCAGCATCCCCTTGAAGCCCAGCATCACGCACCAGAAGAAGGCTTCCATCTTGGCCACATCGCCCTTGGCGTCGGCGATGGCGGCCTGCTGCCAGAATTTCCAGGCGCGGTCATTGGTGGAATAGAACTCCACCTCCAGCTTCCGCTCGTTCCAGCGGTCGGCCCAGGGGGAGTCGAGGCAGAAGGTCTCGTCCAGCCAGCAGGCGATGGGGTAGCGGATGCCCAAAAAGTCGCCGGTCCAGGCGCCGGTGGACTGGGTGTCCGGCTTCCACAGGGCCTCGGGCATGGAACTGGGGGGCAGGCTGACCCGCATGGAGGAGTCCAGCTCGGCGGCCAGCAGCAGCATCTCGCGGAAACGGCCCCGTTCGATCTCGAAGGAGAGGGGCTCGTTCTTCTCGAGGGATTCCCGCACCCGGATCCCCTCGGTGAGGATGGAAAGCACGAAATCCTTCTGCTTTTCGACCAAATCCGCCATTTCGGCCCGCCGCTGGTGCCCCCTGCACGGGAGGGGGGCGTTTCCCGATCCTTTCGTATACCATGAAACCTGTCCGGGTACAGGCCTTTTCGGGGATCGGGGCATGGCATTTCGTCAGGTGCATTGGCAGGAGGGGCTGTTCCTCAGGCCCCATCATTTCCAGGCGGCGGACCGCCATGCCGCCGACCTGGCGGCCCGGTCCGCACGGCTGGGCCTGGGGCAGGATTGCGGCATCGCGTCCATGGAGATCGACCCCGACGCCCTGGCCAACGGCACCTTCAACCTGCGGTCGCTGCGCGCCCTGCTGCCCGACGGCACCCTGGTGGCGGTTCCCGACGACTCCGCCGGCCTGTCCATCCAGTTCCGCGACCTGCTGGCCCGTGACAACCAGGTGACGGTGTCGCTGGCCCTGCCCGTGCTGAGCCTGGGTCGGGCCAACGCCGGCGAGCCAAGCGCCACCCCCCTGCCCCGCGCGGTGGTGGAAGAGGTCACGCTGGAGGACGAGAACGACGGCCTGCGCCCCGAACCGGTGCAGTTGCGCCGGCCGGGCCTGCGCCTTTTGACCCAGGCGGACGGGACCGACGGCCTGTCGGTGCTGCCCCTGGCCCGGGTATCCCGCTCGACGCGGGTGGACGGCGCCCCGCAGCTTGACCCCGACTTCTTCCCGCCGGTGCTGTTCCCGGCGGTTTACCCGCCCCTGGGGGCGGGTGTGATCGAGTCGCTGATGAACCGTGTGGGCCGCAAGATCTCCGGCGTGGCCGGCCAGCTCAACGCCGGCGGGTTGGGCCTGGGGGCCCGAGAACCGTTGCTGTTGGGCCAGCTCTCGGCGCTGAACCGGTCCCTGGGGGCGCTGCGCGCGCTGGCCGGCGACACGGGGGCGACCACCCGGGCGGCCTACCTGGAGCTGTGCCGGATCGCGGGCGATCTGGCCCTGTTCGGCGACTCGCGGATGCCGCCCGACATGCCCGCCTATTTCCCGCTGGAGCCGCACCGCAGCTTCCTGCCGCTGCGCCGGATCATCGAGGAATACCTCGAGCGCGTGGTGGAGCCGGAGTACAAGGAACGGCCTTTCATCGGCGCGGGGCTGCGCATGCAGGTCTCGCTCGAGCCCTCGTGGATGGAGCCGAGCTTCGGCATGTTCATCGGCGTGCAGTCCGACCTCACGGCCGAGGAGGTGGTGAAGATCATCACCCAGGCGGGCGTGCTGGACATGAAGGTGGGCAGCGCCGAGCAGGTGGACGGCATCTTCCGCGCCGGCAAGGCGGGCCTGCGGTTCAACCCGATCAGCAACCCGCCGCGGGTGCTGCCGCCCGGGGTCACCTACTTCCAGCTGGCCAGGGATATCGCCACCCCCGAGTGGGACGAGGTGCGCAAGACACTGGGCCTGGCCATCCGCTTCAACGAGACCAAGGTGCAAGGCACCATCCAGGACAAGCAGGTGCTGTCGCTGACGGTGCTGGGCAAGACCTCCAAGATCCAGTTCACGCTGTATGTGGTGCCCCCCAAGTCGATGGTCTGACCGGCGGGGCCTGGACGATTGGTCGGTTTTTTGAGGGACGGAGGCGCGGGATGGGCGGCAAGTCTGGGCGGCGAACGGCGCGGACCGGGTTGCCGGCCCCCCTGGCCCAACCTGCGGGCAAGCCCTCGGAGGTTTCGCTGCCGCGTTCCCTGTCCTCGGGGCGCACGCTGCGGCTGACACCGGCCACCAACACCGACAACGAGCGGCTGCAGGTGGTCTCCCCCGCGGGCGATGTGGAGGTGGAGATCGCGATCACCGCCGATGGGCCGGTGGTGCGCGTGCGCGGGGCGGACCTGCGGCTGAGCTCCACGCGGTCGATCGACCTGGAGTCCGCCGGCCCGGTGCGGATCCGCGGCAGCGAACTGCGCGTGCGCACCGAGAAATCGGTCCACCTGAACGGCGAGACCATCCTGCTGAACTGCGACGAGAACGCGCCCCCACCGGCCGCCAGCCCGCGCGCCTTGCCGCCGCCCGCCGCCGATCATTCCGGCTGCCACGGGCACGACCATCCGACCGATCCCAAGAACTGAATCCAAGCGAAAAGACGCCAAGCCATGGACAGCATCCAGAATCCCCAACTCGAGCAGATCGTCGCCATGCTGCGCCAGGGCGACAAGGATGGCGCCGTGCGCGTGGCCCGCTCGCATGTGGAGGAGGCGCTCGCCACGGGCGAGGCCGACCGCGCCACGCTGGCCTGGGCGAACCTGGCGCAGACCTGCGCCGCCGTGGAGGACCTGCCCGAGGCCGCCAAGGCGCTGGAGAAGGCCGTGGCGGCGATCCCCGGCGCCGACGATTCCCCCGCGCTGGCGCTGCCGCGCTTCCGGTGCCTGCTGGGTCTGGGCCAGTTGCTGCTGCGGCTGGAGCGCAAGGGCCGCTCGCGCGAGGCGCTGGAAAGGGCCCTGGTGGCCGCCGCTGCCGTCGGGGGCGACCAACTGCCGCGCAACCGGGCGATGGTGGCCATCCCGCTGGGTTGGCTGCTGCTGGATGCGGGCGAGGTGGAACGGGCCATGGCCCTCCTGACGGAAGCCCGGACCGCCCTGGCCGACGGCGAGCCTGATTTCCCCAATTTGGTGCAGGCGCTGGTGCTGGTGGGCCAGGGCCGTGTGCGCCAGGGGGAGGAACACGCGCTGCTGCCCGACATGGTGCCCCCCGGCATGCCGATGCCGGCCCTGGCGCAGGGTTTCGCCGCCCACCTGCAACAACTCACCGAACGGGCCGGGGCGGGCAAGCTCGATCCGAAGATCCCGCGCGACCTCGCACGGTGGGTGGCGGAGTGGCTGGGGCGCGTTGCCGGCAAGGAGGCGCGGCTGACCGCCGACACCATCGGCCTGCTCGCCGCGCTGGAGGGGATGTGCGGCCGCAAGGACCACCAGGTGGAGGCGCTGGAGAAGGCTGAAAAGCTCTACCGCCTGCAGGGCCTGACCCCCATCGCCGCGCGCGCGGCCCGCGCCCGGGCCATGGTGCTGGCCGAGAAGGGGGACATCGCCGGCGCGGAGGGCCTGCTGCGGACCGTGGCGGCCGAGGCGCGCGAGGCCGGCGAGGACGAGTTGTTCAGCGAGGCGGCCCAGGGCCTGGCCCAGGTGCTGCATGCCGGCGGCAAGCACGGGGAATGCGAGCGGCTGCTGGAAGAATCGATCCAAGCCGCCGACCGTGTGGAGAACCTGGACCTGGCGGCGATGGGTTCGCTCTCGCTGGGGGTGGTTCTGGCGCATTCGGGCCGCATGGCCCAGGGCCAACCCCACTTCCGCAGGGCCCTCGAGCGCATCCCCAAGGACAGCCCGCTGCATCAGGTCGCCAGCGTGCATCTGGAGGCCCACGCCAAGGGCGTGCCCTGCCCCTGCGATCCGTCGGCACGCGCCGGCCAGCAGGCGGCCCGCCAAGCTTCACCGCGGCCCGGCGGCGGCGAATCGCTGTTCTCACCCGCCTACGCCGACATGCTGAAACAGATGCTGCCCGAGGACCTGGCCAACAAGCTTCAGGCGGTGATGTCGAAGCTGCCGCAGCCGGACGAGTCGAACATGGATCCCGAGACGGCCCGCATGATCCGCGAGATGGAGGCGCGCACCATGCAGCGCCTGCAGGGCATGATGGGGATGATGGGCGGGGCCAGGAAGCCGGAGTGAGGAAGTGCCGGCGGGGCAAGCCTGCCGCCCGATTTCCGGCCGCCGGATCGGGTCTCAATAAAACATCCGGAAGGGTCCCCCGAGTTGGTTTTCCTGAAAACCCTGGTTTGATCCAGCCCTGACCGGAAATTAGCCCACATGCCCATGCCCGCGGCGATGATCGGCGATGACCACGCCTGCCCGATGTTTGATGGGCCGGTCCCCCATGTGGGCGGGCCGGTGATCGGCCCGGGGGCGCCAACGGTGTTCATCTGCGGCACGCCGGCGATCATCGAGGGGGACATGATGGTCTGCGCAGGGCCGCCCGATTCGCTGGTTCTGGGCAGCGAGACCGTGTTCGCCTGCGGCATGCCGGTGGGCCGGGTGGGCGACTTGTGCGAACATGGGGGGACGATCATCGGGCCCGGCGCTCCGACCGTGTTCATCGGGCCCTGACCTTCCTTCGAGCGGACCACAGCAGCTTTTCAGGGGATCCACCAACGCCATGGCCGTCTTCAACCAGGACAACGCCGCCTTCCAGGTGCTGACCCCGCTGGGCCAGGATACGCTGGTGCTGCTGGGCTTCCGGGGCGAGGAAACGCTTTCGGGCAGCTTTGAATTCGTGCTGGAGCTGGGTGCCCTGCACGGGACGCGGATCAATTCCAACGCCCTGGTGGGCCAGACTTCCACGCTCACGCTGCGGGAAAAAGGCGAGACCCGGCGGACCATCCACGGGCTGATCTGCGAGTTCACCGACCTGGGTCCCGGCCGGCAACTCGACTTGTACCGCATGGTGCTACGGCCCAGGCTGTGGCAACTCGGCCTGGTGAAGCGGAGTCGGGTGTTCCAGAACCTCGACGCGCTGCAGATCCTGCAGGCGGTCAGCCAGCCGGTGGGTGGCTGCGATGCCCGGTGGGTCAGCCCCCAGCCGAATAGCCGGGTCTACTGCGCCCAGTATCGCGAGACAGACCTGGAGTTCTTCCGCCGGATCTGCACCGAGGAAGGACTCCAGTGGTACTGGCAGCATTCGGAAAATGACCACCTGCTCACGGTCAGCGGCGGTGCCAGCCAGCCCGAAAGCGGCGTCTGCCTGTTCGACCGCGACGAGGGTGGCTCGGCTGACAAGGCCTGCATCCGCCAATGGGAAGTGACCCAGGCGATGGTGAACAACCAGGCCTCGGTGCTGGACTCCCATTTCGAGCTGTTCAACCAGCCGCTGGGTTCGACCAAGCAGGGCGTCGAGTCGGTCGCCGCCGGCGAGGCCATCTTTCAGACGATCCACCCCCCCGTCCCCGCGTCGCAGGAAAACGCGCAGTCGCCGGTGCGGTACTTCGAATCGGTGGCGGCCGATGGAACCACAACCCCCCAGAACCTCGAACCCGTTTACGATGCGGTGGAAGCCCGGGCGCGCCTCCTGGCCCAGGCGGCCACAGGGCGGTGCGTGGTCGCGCGCGGCTGGGGCACGGTGATGAACCTGGTCCCCGGCCACACCTTCACACTGCAGGGCCGCCAATCGTATGACGGACAATGGCGTACCCTGTCGGTGCGGCACGAGGGCCGACAGGAAGGCCTGTTCTGGCAGGGCGAGGCCCCTAAGGTGTCCTACCGCTGCGATTTTGAGGCGGCACCGCTGGCGTTGCCGCAACGGCCCTGGCCCCCGATTCCCAGGCCGGTGGCCGCCTCGGTGGAGACCGCCATCGTGGTGGGCCCGCCAGGCCAGGAAGCCAACCTCGATTGCTTTGGCCGAGTGCAGGTGCGGTTCTGGTGGCAGCCCGCGGGGGATGAAACCCAGCCCTCCTGCTGGATCCGCGTGGCGCAGTTCTGGGCGGGCCAATCGTACGGCGCCTTCTTCTGGCCCCGCTGCGGCCACGAGGTGGTGGTGGCCCACGAGCACGGCGACCCCGACCGACCGATCATCGTCGGCAGCGTCTACAACTCGGTGAACACGGTGCCGTACACCATGCCGGGCAACACTTACATCTCGGGCCTGCGCACCAAAACGCAGGGTGGCGAG
>JAFMJU010000210.1 GCA_017853285.1 Gemmataceae bacterium | reverse complement strand
GATGGGGATCGACCAGCGGCCGGGTTCGTCGAGAGCAGGACTGTCCATGCCCGGCCTCCCACCATGGCCCGAAAAAGCGAGTTTGCCGCGTTCTGGCCCGCCGTTTAACCCGCGCGGGCAGGTCAACCCATCATAGCACGGCGGCTTTTTCCCAACGAGGGTGGTATCCGGATCAACCGGGGGGGCCTGCCTCAGCCTGTCGGATCCGTTCCAAAGCCTCCCGGGCCTGCCAGACCAGCGGGTTGCCCTCAAATCCCTCCACCTCGCGGAAATGCTTGCGGGCCTGCCGGTACTGCCCCAGCCCCTCATGGGCCTGGCCCAGCTTGAACAGCGTGTTGGCACCCGATTTGGACGACTTGCGGAAGTCCTCCAGGCAGTCGATGGCGTCCTGATAGCGGCCCATCTCCAGGTAGGCGTCGCCCAGCGCCTGGTTGGCGCGCTGCCACGCCTCGTCCGATTCCCCCTCCACCCAGTTGGACGGCTTGTCGGCGCGCACCTTCTCCCATTGGGCCACCGCACCCTCGCGGTCGCCCAGGCGGGTCAGGGCCCTGCCCAGCATCTGCCGGCTGGGCAGGTGGTCGGGCCGCACCAGCAAGGCCAGCCGCAGCAGGTGCTCGGCAAAGCGCACCCACTCCGGGTCGGACTGGTTGGAATCGAGCACCTTCCGCGCCCGCTCGGCGCAAAACGACGGGTCGATGATACCCTTGAAAGTCTCGGGGGCCTGCTGGACCTGCTCGGGGGTGATGGACCACAGGTACCGCTCCCGGCGCTCGAGCAAGTCGGCGTCCTTCGACGAATAGAGCAGCCCCTTTTCCACCGCGCGCAATGCCTGGGCCGGGTCGCCCATTTTCTCATGCAACTCGGCCAGCTTGCGCAGGGTTTCCAGGCCGCTGCGGTCGTTTTCGGTGTACAGCCCCCACATGCGGGCGGCCTCGGGCCAGTTCTCCCGGTGCTCCTCCACCTCGGCCAGGTATTTCACGGCGCGCCAGTAGAGTTCGCGGTCCTCGGCAGCCAGGTTGGCTGGGCCTTGGCGATGCCCCAGGTGCACCGCCCTGCGGAAGTGGTCAATGCCGGCCGCTTCGTCCCCCGACGATTGCAGCGCCCTCGCCACCGCGATCAGCGAAGAAGGCGAGGTGCCCGGGTTGGCCCTGGCCGCCAGCCGCACCAGTTCGCAGCCACGGGCCCGGCGATTGGGATCTTCCAACATGCCCACACCCAGCCCCTCCACCCGGCGCCAGTCCACGGCAGGGCTAACTTTCTCCAGAAGCGGGCCATGGCGGGCCTCGTCCAATTGCTCAACCAGCGAACGCCAGGCGGTTCGGAGGCGAGTGTTTTCCGGGTCCGCCTCGAGGGCCTGCTCCACAGTCTCCCAGGCTTCCAGCAACGCGCCCGGCCTTTGGCGCAGGAGCGGCTCGGCCACCTCCGGGCGCAGTCGGTCATTCCAGGCCAGGGCGAGCAGCCATACCTGCCGGCGCGCCTGCTGCAGCGCGGGGTTGTCACCGGTAACTTGACCCTCCCCGGTTTGCAGCAGCAGCCGGCATCGCTCGGCGGCTTCCCCGGCACGGCCGGCATGCAGGTCCGCCACCACACGCCAGTATTCGGCTTGGGGGATCAGGGGGGGATCGAGTTTTTCCACCAGGTTCAGCATCCGGTCGCACTCGGCCAGGCCACCGGGCCCCGGATTGCTGGCCAGCCGTCGGCCCACCCATTCGAGGCACCGCTCGGCGCGCACCAGCGACCGGGCCTTGGTGTCGGCCAGCAACTCGTCGGTGTCCAATTTCGAGGTGAGCCGCCAGAAATCAGCCAGGGCTCGCGGGTTGACCGGGTCGATCCCCAGCGCGCGGGACGAGCAGCCCAGCGCCGCCCGCCAGTTGCCGGCTGCCATGTTCAGCCTGGCGCGCGCGAGGAGCTTGCCCAGCCGGATACGGCCTGCGATCCCCTCGCCTAAAAGCAGATACGCCAGGGTGGGAATGAGAAATCCGAGGCCCAGACCCCAGCCCGCCGCACCCGAAGCCAGATAGACCCCTAGGCCGGGCAGCGCCGTGGTGACGCAACCCAGCTCCGCTTCCGACTCGGGCTCCTGGCTGGCCACCACCAAACCGGTGTGCAAGATCGCCGCCGCGAGCAGCCAGAGTCCGGCCACCACGCACCCGGCAGGGCGCACCCGGGTGAATCCCTCCGGGCCCCAAAGACCCAACGCCAGCCCCATGCCCGCGACCAAGAGCAAACCTAGCGCGGCTCCCACACCCAACCGCGCCGCCCGGCTGGGCACCTGCTGCAGGATGCCAAACACAAAGCCCAGCATGGCGCCGGTCACCGTCAGGCCGACCAGCCACCCTGCGGTGTCGGCGTCACCCACCGGATGCGCGAAGGCGAGGATTCCAGCTCCCATTCCCACCAGCAGGCCCGCCTGTGGCAGCCATCCGTCTTCCAGCAGGCCCAAGATCAGTCGATTTCCAATCGTGCCGGGCCGCTTGCGCCCCAGGGTGACCAAGGCTCCCGCCACCCAGCCGCCGGCACTGGTGGCCACCAGCAGGCCCAATTCACGCCAGCAGGCGTGGTCGGCCAAACCCAAAAGCCGGGCGGCGTGGAACACCAGCCCCAGAAAAACCCCTTTGACCAGCAGTTCGGATGGAAGCATTCGGAACCGTCCCAAGGCGTCGCCGGCAGGCGGGCGATACCCCGCCACCACCAGCCTGTGATTGTACTTGCTTCGGGGCGCCTGGGGGCGGTGAACCGCCCGGGCCATACGCTAAACTTCAGCAAGGCGCGAAGGTGGCAGGGACGGATCATGGCAGGAAGATTAAAACTGGGCGTGCTGCTTTCCGGCGGGGGCACCACCCTCCTGAACCTGCTGGAACGGCAAAAGGCAGGCACGCTGGCGGGGGAGGTGGTCTGCGTGGCCTCCGACCGGCCGGGCGTGCGTGGGCTGGACCGCCCGCGTGAGGCCGGATTCCCCCATTTGCCGGTGCGCGTGGCGGAGCCACCCAAGGACCTGTCGGCGCGGGCCCAATGGGGCGCAGACCTGCTGGCGTGGTGCGGCAGTCACGGGGCTGAAGCGGTCCTGATGTGCGGGTTTCTTCGGTTATTGCCGTTACCGGATGCCTGGACTGGCAAGGTTCTGAACATCCACCCCTCGCTGCTGCCCGCCTTTGGAGGAAAAGGTTTCCACGGCGAAAAGGTTCATCAGGCGGCGCTGGACGCCGGTGTGAAGATCAGCGGCTGCACCGTACACTTCGCGGACCAAGTCTACGACCGCGGCCCGATTTTGGTGCAAAAGGCTGTGCCAGTGATGGAAGACGATACCGCCAAAAGTCTGGCGGCGCGTGTATTCGGGGCGGAATGCGAGGCTTATCCCGAGGCGGTGGCCCTGATGGCCGCCGGCCGGGTGCGTTTGGAAAAAGGCCGCGCCCGCATCAGCCCGGCCGCCGGTTAGGAAAAGGGGAAATCAGTTGACCAGGGCGGGGGATTTGGCCTCACCCTTGGGTTTGTCAGAGCCCTGGTGCAGGCGGGACAGCAGCACCGAGCACGGTGCCTGCGCCAGCACGGTGCGGGCCACATGGCCCATCGATTCTCCCTCGATATAAGACCGGCCGTGGGTGCCCATCACGATCACATCGGCTCCCATCTCGTCGGCAAGCCGAAGGATTTCCTCGGCGGGATCCCCCTCCAGCAGCACATGGCGCACAGTGATCCCATCGTTCACCGGGCGGATTTGCTCGAGTTGGGCGTTCCAGTGCTTGCGCTCGGCGGCCATCAACTCCACCTGACGGCGAATCGAAGGATCCGGCTGGAACACATGGGCGATAGTCAGGCAGGCCTGGTGGCAAGACGCCAATTGGACCGCATGGAAGTAGGCTTGGGTGCAATGCGGGGAGAAATCGGTCGCGTAAAGCACTTTCGAAATGCGCAACATCCGTGTGTCTCGCCTGCCAATTGGGAGGATTCCGTGGAAATCCTTGCCTAAAGCCTCGGGCATTCCCCGGGCCGGCTACCCTCTCTTGCGTGTAGTCTAGGACAATCTTTCAGCAAAAAACAAATCGAAGCTTGCTTTTTCTTAATAAAAATGAAAATTCCCCAGAACTTCAAGCCCTTGGTTTGTCCACTCCCGGCCGGATCAGCCTGCCTTCCCGGGCGGATTGGTAAATGGCCTCGATTAGTTCAACAGAACGCCGACCTTCCCTTCCGTCCACCAGCGGTTTGCCCTGGCTACCGAGCGCCAAAACAAAATCGGCCAATTGGCGCGCGTGAGGTTGGTGGGAAATGGCGGCCGGGTCGCTGGAACCGCCAGAGGCCCCAGACTTTTTGGCGAACCGCTCGCGCACCTCGGCATCCCGCTCGTTTTCCTGCAAAAACTCCCAACGGACCAGGTCATCCTGCTCCACCACCACGGTGCCCTTGTCCCCGTGAACCGCCAGGGTGCGCGGCAAACCGGGCCAGACACTGGTGGCGGCGTGGATCACACCCAACGCGCCCGAGCGGAACCGCAGGGCGGCCACGGCGGTGTCCTCCACCTCGACCCGTTCGTGGGCCAGGATGCCGGTGAAGGCGCAGACGCTGTCCACGGGGCCCATCATCCACAGCAGCAGGTCCACCACATGGATGGCCTGGTTCATCAGCGCGCCACCGCCGTCAAGCGCCTGGGTACCCTTCCAGCCGCCGTTGTCGTAGTACTCCTGGCTGCGCCACCATTTGCAGGCGGCCTCGGCCAGGGTGATGCGGCCGAACCGGCCGGCGTCCACCGCGATCTTCAGCTCGCGGTTGGCGTCGCCGAAGCGGGCCCCGAAAATAGTGGCCAGTTTCACGCCGTGGCGCTGGCAAGCGTCGATAATGCGGTCGCAACGCTCGGCGGTGATTTCGAGAGGTTTTTCCACCACCACATGCTTGCCAGCCTGGGCGGCGCGCACGGCGGGGTCGAGGTGAGCGCCGCTGGGTGTGGTGATGATGACCGCATCCACCTCGGGCCGGGCCAACGCCTCTTCCAGGCTGGCGGTGGCAAAGGCCCCCTGTCCGCCGGGTTGTTTGTCAAGAAACGCCCGGGCCTTGGCGGTGTCGCGGCTGACCGCGGCCACCAGACGCGCGCCGGGCACATCGGCCAGCGCGCGGGCATGGAATCCGGCGATCATGCCGGTGCCAATGATGGCGAATCCAACCGGGTTTCCTGAGCGTTGGGTCGGCTCGGTCATCGCTTGTGGATCCTTCCAGACAAAATGGGACTTGCTAGGCGCCGGGAAGCGGCCTGCGGGTCCAGGCGATCTTCACCAGGTAGTGCAGGCCGCTGGCCAGCGTGGCGAGCGCCATGGCCCACATGGAGAGGTCGCGCATCTGACTCCACAAGCCGGTGGAAATTCCCCACAGGGCTTCCTTGGGCCGGGCCTCCTCGGCCACCAGTGCCAGGCAGATGGCGGCGCACTGCAGGACCATTTTCAGTTTGCCGGGCCAGTCCGCCCCGAAGGCGACACCCTTGCGTTCCATCAACTCGCGCACGCTGGTGATGATCAGCTCGCGCCCCACCACCACGGCCACCATCCATGGGGGCAACCAGGTCTCGCCACGGGCGGCCGCCACAGGGAGCAGGAAGATGAAGACCCCGCTGATGAGCACCTTGTCCACCAACGGATCTAGCATGCGGCCCAGCGAGCTGACCAGACCCTGCAGCCGGGCCAGGTAGCCGTCCAACCAATCGGTGAGCGAGGCGAGCAGCATGGTCGCCAGGCCGGCCATCCACCATTGCCAGGCGATGGCGGCGCAGAGAATGACAGCCAAAAACAGCCGGGTGATGGTGAGCAGGTTCGGCAGATTCCACGGCGACACCTCGGGCCTATCCCGGGGAACCGGGCGGTTGAAGCCTTGTGTCGCCACCATCGAATCGGTCATGCCTGCGCCTGCCTGGCCCATCCACCGGGTAATCCGATGAATATGCGTTCATTCTGGCTTATCCGAACCGGTCCGTCATCCCGTTTCGGGCACTTTTTCCTGAGCAACGGTCTCAGGCCGAACCTTTGGCAGGTTTGGCCACCAGGTCATAGCCATCGGCTCCGGTCACTTCCACCGGGAGAATCTCGCCGGGTTCCAGCAGGGCGGCGGTTTTCGACCGGCCAGGCGCCTTGATGCGGACCACCGGATCGATTTCCGGGGCGTCAGCGACGCTGCGGGCCAGCACCCACCCAGGCATTTCCGGATCGGCGCCATCGACAATGACAGGGATCCGCTTCCCCACCTGAGCGGCCGCATGGCGGAAGGCGACCGCCTGCTGGACTTCCATCAGCCGGTCCCTGCGGGAGGTTTTGACCTCTTCGGGCAACTGGCCGTCCAGCCGGCTGGAGGGGGTTGTTTCCTCGAGGCTGTAAGGGAAGACGCCCAGGCGCTCGATGCCCGCTTTCGCCACCCAGTCACACAGCTCGGCGAATTCGGACTCGGTCTCGCCCGGGAAACCCACCAGGAAGGTGGATCGCATCACCAGGCCCGGAATGCCAGCGCGCAACCGGCCCAAGATTTCATCCGTGGCGGCCCGGGTGGTCTTGCGATTCATCCGCTTCAGCACCCGGTCGTTGATGTGCTGCAGGGGCATGTCGATGTACGGCAGGATGCGGCCCCCCTCGCCGAGCACCCGCACGAGATCATCGGTCACATGGGCCGGGTAAAGGTAATGCAGGCGAATCCAGTCGATGCCGTCCACCTCGCGCAGTTCGCGCAACAACCGGGCCAGACTGGGCTCGCCATAGATATCCAACCCGTACCAGGTGGTGTCCTGCGCCACGACCATCAGTTCCCGCACACCGTCGGCGGCCAGTTCCCTGGCCTCGCGGATCACTTCCTCAACGGGTTTGCTGACATGTTTGCCGCGCATCTGGGGGATAGCGCAGAAGGTGCAGAGGCGGTCACACCCCTCCGAAATTTTCAGGTAGGCGTAATGGCGGGGGGTGGCCCGCAGGCGGGCGGTGTCATCCTGCGCCTTCACCGGTGCCGGGCGGAACAGCGTTCGCTGCTCGTCCACCAGCTCCACCCGTTTGCGCTTGCGCCCCGCGGCCAC
>JAFMJU010000209.1 GCA_017853285.1 Gemmataceae bacterium | reverse complement strand
AATGAAACCTCCAAGGCCTGGCGGGACCCGGAAGGATGATACCCTTGGTTCTGTTATCGGATATCGAGTGTTCGGCCCTGAGCGGAGGCTCGGATTTGTTCCACACCACCGGCCAAAAAAACCAAAAGTGATTCCGGATCACGAAAAACTTTCAAGTTTTCCCTGTCTTTGGTTTTCAGAAACCCAAAACTTGTCACCTTCCCCAACCAATCAACCAACCCGTCAAAAAAACCGGTTCCATCGAGTAAAGCCACAGGCTTGTGGTGAATTCCCAACTGGGCCCATGTCAGGATTTCGAACAATTCGTCGAGTGTGCCGAATCCTCCCGGTAATGCGACAAAAGCGTCGGATTGATCGGCCATAATGGCCTTACGGTGATGCATGGTTTGGGTGACTACCAATTCGGTGAGTTTATTGTGCGCAAGTTCCTTATCAACCAAGGCTTGGGGAATCACCCCAAATGCCTGCCCCCCCGCCTCCAGGACCGCATCAGCCACCACACCCATGAGGCCGACATGCCCGCCCCCATAAACAAGCCTGACATTCTTTTCAGCAATCATCCGGCCCAAGGATCGGGCTTCCGATTCAAAAACCGGCAAGTTCCCCACCTTGGATCCGCAAAAAACAGCCAAACTCCATTTCGTTTTTAGACCTTTGGTCATTACGAAGTTCCTGGGCCTTCTTTTTCCTGAAAACGAGGAAAATTGATTGTGACTTTGGTACCTTTCCCCAAATCCGAACTGATTCCCAGTTGAGCCCCCATACGCTCCAAGGTGCTTGCCAGAAAAGCCAAACCCAAACCCATTCCCGAATTCACACCATGGGCCAGGGCGCTCCCTTGCTTGGTGGTGAAACCAGGAGCGAGGCACCTTGACAAGGTTTCCGGAGTCATCCCCCGGCCATTGTCTTCCACATATAAACCCGGCCCTTCACCAATCGATCCCGCCCCCCACCAGCCTATTTCAATCCTGCCCCTCCAGGCCGCCGCCTCAAGGAGGGCATTTTTGCGGTGTTCCACCGGCTTTGACTGGGCTTCCCTCAGAAGCTGGCTTCTTTTTTCAAAGATCGCATCACGGGCATTCACCACCAGGTTCTCGATCGCCTGGGCCAGATGCGATTCATCCGCCCTAACTCGAAAATCACCGGACTTGGCTTGATGTGATATTGGGTTCACCCCTGACAACACATCGATTTGCCACTTTTGGTCGGCCAAGTCCTTCCAGGTAGAAAGGACTCCCGCCACGACCCGCCCTAGATCAAGTAATTCTTCCTTGTATTGACCCGGATCGCGTTTCAGGGCCTGCATTGTTTGCCTGACCCGGTCACTCACCTGTGCCAAAAGCCGCTTTAATTCCCTCAGACGAAATTCCTGGGAGCCATCTTCTCCATCGCCCCTCTCCAGTGATTGATGACGAATGCAGTCTTCAACCAACCGGCCGGGTGGAAGGAGCAGGTTTTGCAAATTATGGGCGTAGGCGCCGGCAACCACCTGCATGCTTTTCAGCAATTGCTCCTGCTGTTCAAGGCGATTCTGGAGCAAGGCTGTTTCCGCCGCCAACTTTTCTTCCCGCGTGTGGTGAAGGCGGGATTCCGCCTCCAAATGCGCCTCCCGCAATTTGCGTTTTTCCTTCCTAACCTTGGCGCGCTGGCGCATGCTCCAGGTCAACCAACCCAATGAAACCGCCAGCAAACAAGCCATCAGGCTCAGTGCCCTTTGAGCCCGAATCCGGCTTTCCTCCTCCTGCTCCTTACGGACCTCATAGGTGCGCAGTTGCCCCTCCACCCTGACTTTTGAACCGGGATCCCCCCTCAATCGCAGTTCCCATGACTTGGAATTGGCACCTACCGCCTTGGGCAAACCCGAGTTCCATACAACCGATCCGCCGGGAGAACCGGAAAACTCCACTGTCATTTGGAATATGTTTGGAAATAACGGAATTTGCTGGTTCAAGGTAACCGAAGCGGGCACCCCTAGGGCCTCGAGGAATTGCAATAGGTCCTCCCGGGAGTCCTTAAACTGCTGCCCTTGCTGATTTCCAAGAAATGAACGCCTGGTACGTGAAGTCAAATCCGAAAGCGTCACCTGACCGATTCGGGCCTCATTGAGCCACTCCTCGATCATCCCCATTTCCTGGCCGGACTGGTCGAATGGGATGAAGGCGCTGGAATGTTTCCAGAACAAATAAAACATGATCAAGAGGATCAAAGGTACGAATATCACCCCGAGAAACAATTCAGCCCAAGAACGCCAGGCTGAAACCGTTTCCACCGGGGCGGAATTCAAGGGACTATCTAAAGTTTCCGCACTCATGGGGCGACCTCGGTCGGGCGGAAGGTCCGCTGCCTTTTGGAAAATGTGTCGCCCTGCCCCACCTCAACAACACGCAAATTCACACCATTACGAATCGGTTCCAGGTGAACCAGATGCTCACCGGTACCTGGCCTCCTGTTGCCTGCATCATCAAAAAAACGCCTTCCCCCTTCGCCATTTACGGCGAAAGTTATGCCCGCCCCGCTGATCCTTTCATTTGGCACCTTCAAATCTTTCACGGTCAAACGCGAAAGGTTTTCCCTGAATTGTCCAGCATCGCCCAACGACCCACCGCCTTGGTTCCATGCAACGATCAAACCGCCGGCTATATTCCGCCAGAGGAGCAGATCGTCGGTACTGTTGGCCAACCATTTCTGATCCGGAGGGGGATTTGGCTGAAAGCCATCGAAAACACTTGCAGGATCCTGATGGCAAAAAAACACCAATTCAAATGGAAGGTCATCAGCGGGCCACAGGTGCCTCTGATCCAGAAAAACCCTATTGAATCCGAGAGTGTCACCCAGGGCGATAAGTGGGAGTTCCTTATGCTTTTTTGTCGGAAGATTCCGGGAAAGGCCCGCCAGGAACCGACGGCAGGGATCTGATTGGCCGCCCAAAACAATCCAGGGGCGGCCAAGCTTCCCGGATTCCTCCAACTCCTTTGCCATCTCCCGGGAAGCTTTTATTTCATGCCGGTTCGGCAATTCCAGCGCGGCAACGCCCGAACGAATTCTCACAGGATTGAGGTTGGCACCTGGGTTGACCTGCCTTTGAAATGCCGCGTGGAATGCCTCCAACACATCCAATCCGTACGGGTCGTCCTCCCACTCCACCATGAAGGGCTGACGCGGTTTGGATGGTTGATACAGATCGAGGACGTACTTGGTCACCAGGTCGGCCATCCTGGAATTGTCAAAACCGAACCGAAACGTCCTGCCCGCATAGATATCCACCAATTTTTGGCGACTTGGCACATTATCCTGGCTGGAATCATCCAGTGCCCCATGACTGAGTCTCAAATGAATGTGGTCGGCGGTTGCGGTATGAAAAACCAGGATCGGTTTCTCACGATCTGGCAATTCCCGGCCTCTGATTTCCAGGGCTCTGGCCAATTGCAGGGCGGATTCCGTGGTGGATCCCCCGATAACCCCAATCACATTTCCTGAAGGTTTGATCTCACGTTCCAACAAGTCCTTCAGGGGGACATTTTGCATTGCCCACCGCCAACGGATAACGCGCCCGCCGTTTCTCAATACGACTTCCGGTATCAGGCCGGAATCAACAGGTGCCACCTGGGAAAGATCCAGGTCCACCTCCTTTCCGAAAACAAAGCGCGCTTCGTCGTTCATGGCCTGGACAAATCGCTGCCAGGAAACCACCGAGGTGGGAGGTGCCAGCCACAAAATGACCTCATCCCCTTGGGATTTCCCATGGTTTCGCATGGGAAGTAGGAGAATCCACCCCAAGCCCGCAAGGATCAACAGCAGCAAACCCCAAAGTGATTTTTGCGTCTTGACCAAATTCATCTGGCGGCACCCAAGACAACGGGGAATCGGTTGCTATCCTAACCTTGCCCAAGCCTAATTTTTTTAAAAGTGGAAGGTTCTTGTAAAGAAGTTAAAGGGCGTCACACTCGAACGAGAATGGACCCAGTTCAAAGGAATTCCAAAGTCGTGAATGGATCAAACCCGGTAGTGCCCTTAACCCTTGTTATTTTTGGTGCATCTGGCGACCTGACCTCCCGGAAACTGGTCCCTTCCCTTTACCGCCTTTTTGTAAAGGGCCGACTGCCAGCAAGCACCCAGATCGTCGGTGTGTCACGGACGCTCCTGTCTAATGACGAATTCCGTTCGAAAATGGCCAAATCGGTCCAGGAATTCGCCGGCCGAGAATGGTCATCCGAAACCTGGTCCACCTTTGCCCAGTCCCTCTTTTACGCAGCGGGTGATGCAGCCAACGAGGGCGGGCTTGCCAATTTACGTGTTTTTCTGACGAATCGGGAATCCTCAACCCAGGGCGGCGCCCGTCTTTATTATTTCTCAGTTTCTCCAGACCTCTACGAGGGGATTCTCAAAAAACTGGACGAAGCCGGTTTTCTTGAGGAAGCGAAACCGGAAAACTGGCGCCGGCTAGTGGTGGAAAAACCTTTCGGAAAAGACCTGGCAAGCGCGCAATCCCTCAACCGTTCCATGAGCCGGTTTTTGCGGGAGGATCAGATTTATCGAATTGATCATTATTTGGCGAAGGAGAATGTCCAAAACCTTTTGGTATTTCGCTTTGCCAATACATTATTCGAACCCCTCTGGAATCATAACTACATCGATCATGTCCAGTTGACGGTAGCCGAATCAGTCTTGGTGGGAAACCGAGGCGATTACTACGACCATGCGGGCGTTTTGCGTGACATGTTCCAAAATCACTTGCTGCAAGTACTCACCGTGATGGCCATGGAGGCACCTTCCAAATACACCGCCGATTTGCTCCGCAATGAAAAAGTCAAAGTTCTTGAAGCCATCACCATTCCGACTATCGAGCAAGCTAAAAAGCAAATGGCTATCGGCCAATATCAAGGCTACTTAAAAGAAAAGGGTGTGCCAAACACGAGCCGAACACCGACTTTTGCCTCTATTCGCCTGGACATTGACAACTGGCGCTGGAGAGGTGTGCCGTTTTACCTGAGATCCGGCAAGGCCATGCAAACACGGGCCAGTGAAATTTTGATTCAGTTCCACTGCCCTCCCCATTTGATGTTCCCACTCCCTGACGGTGCCAAACTTCAATGCAATCGGCTGGCGGTTTGCATTCAACCTGACGAGGGAATTCATTTGAGCTTTCAAACCAAGGTCCCGGACCAGGAAAAACTGGTGCTAAAACCAGCTGACATGGAATTTACTTATGGAAAAGCTTTCTCCTCCTTGTCCATTCCCGAATCCTACGAAAGGCTGTTGCTGGATGCCCTTTTGGGAGATGCCTCCCTTTTCATGCGCAGCGACGAGATCGAGCGCTCATGGGAAATCATCGATCCTTTCATCCGGGCTTACGAACAGCAAGGAGGCATCCTTCCCGAAAGCTACCCGGTAGGGTCCATGGGCCCCGAAAACTCGGAAAGACTCCTCCAGGAAAATGGACGGGAGTGGATACCCCTCTATGCGAACCGAAATCCTGAATCTTAGCCCCCAATCCCCCCTTGCCCTTCCGGCCCCGCAAAGCCTAATCTCGACCCAAAATGATTAGGGGCGAGGGTGCGTTGTCCATGGAATGGATTCAATTAGGGGTGAGTTCACTTCATAGTTTGGTGCAAGTTGAAACTCTCCAAGCTTGGCTAGCAACCCATGGCTGGTGGTTTTACGGGCTGATCCTGGTGGTGATTTTTTGTGAGACCGGCCTTGTTTTCACGCCTTTTTTACCAGGGGATTCATTGCTATTCGCAATGGGGACCTTGGCAGCCATCAGACCAGAAACATCCGGAATCAGCCGGGAAGCTTCCCTCGCGGTCCTGATGGCCGCCATGATTGCCGCCGCCTTCCTTGGTGACGCGGTCAATTACGCCGCCGGTTTCTGGCTTGGGCCACGGGTTTTCCGTTGGGAAAAATCAGCTTTTTTCAACCCTGCACACCTTGAAAAATCGCATACTTTTTTTGTGAAATATGGGCCAAAAACCATCATTCTCGCCCGTTTTGTGCCCATCGTCAGAACCTTCGCACCGTTCTTGGCAGGGATAGGAAAGATGCCTTACCGAACCTTTGGCACCTTTAATTTGGCAGGGGCTGTTGCCTGGGTTGTCCTTTGTACTTTGGCTGGATACTTCCTTGGAAATTTCGAGATAGTCAAGAAACATTTTGAACTCGCCATCTTGGCAGTGATATTTCTTTCCATCCTGCCTTTGGTTTACGAATTCATAAGCAACCGCAGGCAAAAGGTAGCCGCCATTCGATCCGGGTCTGAAGCCAATCCCTAAGCCTCCAGAAACAGCCCAATCTACCCCCGGTTTTCGGTTATCATGAAAATGCCGACACGGGGGGAATGGCCATGGAATTTTTAATGTCCCACCTAAGCTGGGTTTTTGTGGGGACCGCATTCATGGTGGTCACCCTGATGGCCGCTTTTTTCCAAAAAATGGCATGCGGTATTTGCGGCGAAGGATTGCCAACCAACAAGAAGGCAATCGCCCTGGCGGCAACCACCCTGATTGTGACTTACCTGGCATGGGATTTTTCCGGGTTCGGTCTGGTGAGATTCAGCAAGGAGGCTTTCCGACCCGAATTCCGGGAAATGATTCACAACATGACCTACTCGTCCTGGTTCACCTTCCCATTGAATGTGAAGGTGGAGGCTGTGGCTTTCGTGCCGATGGTAAACAAATTTCCATACATCTTAGCCCTTTGCGTTGCCGGCATTTGCACCGTTTTAGGCCTCACAGTCACGTTCCGGATGGGTCTGGTCATCTTGGTCCTTCAGGCCACAATGACCATCACGGCTTTCGCGGTCGCCAATTTTCTTTTCGGCTTCACCTCGCATATCTTGGTGTCCCGATTCCCCAAGCAGGCAGCGGAAGTCAAGGAAAAGATTCTTGAATATTCCAGACCGGTGGCTGGAAACCATGGACACCTTCCAGACAAATCCACATCGGAACAAAACGCCAAAAGCGACCGGATCCACAAAAATTTGACCAAGGCGGTCTCCAAAAACCAGCCCTCGGAAACCAGATCCAATGAACCCGGCA
>JAFMJU010000208.1 GCA_017853285.1 Gemmataceae bacterium | reverse complement strand
TGTTGGATTTTTTCCCAAGCAAGGCGGTAACAATCGCGACGGCGAACATAGGCGGAGAGGTTTTCAGCCAGGGTGCCCGGATCGAGCCGCAGCACCTTGGCCAGGCAAGGGCAGCAGCGGGGCGGCACAGCGCCGGCCCCCGCCCTGCTGTGCAGGAGGGCGTGACCGCACAGCGGCATTTCGCACCCGGCGCAAAGCGCCCCGGCATGGCCCTCGACCCAGGCGAGAAGGCGGGTGGGATCCTCGGGGCTGTCGGTGGCCTCGGATGAGGTTGGGGAAATGTGTGGGAATCGGGCTTCCATGGGTTGTTCGCGGAGCGCCGCTTCCCTAAGCCAAAAGGGCCCACTTCGGGATTGTCCATGCGGCCATCATGCCGCGCGGTCAGCCCGAGATCACTGTATCAGGATCGCGCCCATGAGCATTCCGCGGCCCCCTTTGGCGGCTGGAAAAACCGTATTACCCCTGGTTCTGGCCAACGCGGATTCGGCCCGATTTGAATGCACCTACGGCCGGGGGTGCGAGGGGAATTGCTGCAGCAACAGCACCCCACCCGTGGACGAGGACAAACTGGCGCTGATCCGCACCATCCTTCCCCAGGTTCTGACCAAAATGCGGCCGGGAGCCCGGGAGCTGGTGGAGCGAGAGGGCTTCATTGACCAGGGGGAAATCCATGACGGAAAACCAGCCATCCGTGTGGAAGCAGATTGGTGTGTCTTCTTCAACAAAGGTTGTGTGTTGCATGCGTTCGGGGCGAATGAAGGTGATACGGCTAAATATAAGCCGGTAGCTTGCTACCTGTTCCCTATAGACCATGACTCACAGGGTAGGTGGTATGTGCGCCAGCACGGGGTGGACGACGAGCAGTGGACCGAGCTTCCCTGCCTGGCCGGGACTCCTGACATGCCTTTGGCTGTGACCACCCTGGGCTTCGAGATGGAGATGGCGGCCCGGCAGGATGCCAAGCTGGCCGCGCTGGAGGATCGGGGTTCGGTTGAAAGGGAAAAGTGACCGTGGCCGGCCCTACCATAGTTTTCGCTTGACACGGCACACCGTGTACTTAGCATCAGGGTAGGATTCTGGGGAATCTGCCGGTTTTTTCGGCGCCTGTCAATTTGTGAAGTGGTCCTGGCCCCAACGGGGCACCGATGGGGAGAATCGCATGTCTGGCCAACCGCGCAAGCGTCGTCTGGAAGTGGAAGATGCCGGCGACGTGACCGTTGTCAACTTCGTGGACAAGAAGATCCTCGAGGAGCAGAGCATCCAGACCATCGGCGACCAGCTTTTCGAACTGGTGGACGGCGAGGGGCGCAAGAAGCTGGTGCTGAATTTCAGCAATGTGGAGTACCTTTCCAGCGCCGCGCTGGGCAAGATCATCGCCCTGAACAACCGGGTGAAGAAGGCCGGCGGCAAGCTGGCCCTGTGCAAGATCAAGCCGGACATCAAGGATGTGTTCGTGATCACCAAGCTCGACAAGATCATCAAGATCGTCGACGACGAGCAGACCGCCATCCAGTCGGTTTCCTGAGCGGCCCCGAAGGCATTTGCCGCCAGGGCAGTGCTTTCTCCCGGGCGGGGTACCATCCCGCGCGGGAAAGCGCCATAGAATGCAGTGAGTTCGGTTCCCAGGCCCGCGGGCAACCCTTGCCCCACAACACGCGGTGACCATGAGCGAAAAGGCTCCCCACTCCGAGTCGGTGGGCAAAGACGTGGTGAAGCTGCCCAGCAACCCGGACCATGCCCGGGAACTGCAGGACAGGATCGAGGCCCTCTTGTCCTCCACCAACGCCACCGATCGCGACCGGTTCTGCGTGCGCCTCGCCCTGGAGGAGGCGCTGGTCAACGCCATCAAGCACGGCAACCAGTTGGACCCCGCCAAGTCTGTCACCGTCCAGTTTCATGTGTTCAAGGACCACGCCGAGTTCCACATCACCGACGAGGGGCCGGGATTCGACCCGGACGACCTGCCCGACCCCACCGACATCGAGAACCTGGAAAGGCCCTGCGGGCGGGGCGTGATGCTCATCCGCCACTACATGCATGATGTGGAATATTTCGCACCCGGCAACGCTGTCTTGATGCGCCGGTTTTTCCAGAAGGCAACCTGAGCGCGTCAACACGCGGCACCATTCCCATGACCACGCCGATGATGCGGCAGTACCGGGAGGCGAAAGACAGCCACCCGGGCATGCTCCTGCTGTTCCGCATGGGTGACTTCTACGAGCTTTTCGAGGACGACGCCGTCCGGGCGGCGGGCCTGCTTCAACTCACCCTGACCAGCCGCGACGGGACCATGCCCATGGCCGGGTTCCCGCACATGCAGCTAGACGCGTACCTGCGCCGGTTGCTGCAGGCCGGCCTGCGGGTGGCGGTGTGCGAGCAGGTGGAGGACGCCTCCCAGGCGAAGGGCCTGGTGCGGCGCGAGGTCACGCGGGTGGTGACCCCCGGCACGCTCACCGAGGATGACCTGCTGGAGCCGCGGGCCAGCAACCGGCTGCTGGCGGTCGCTCCGGCCCCGGGCGGAAAACTGGGGCTGGCCTGGGTGGAAGTGGCCCAGGGGACCATCCGGCTTGCGGAGATGGACCGCGCCGGGGGACTGGACCTGATTGGCCTGCTGGACCCTGCCGAAGTGCTGGTGCCGGACAACACCGCGGGAAGGGCGGAGTCTTTGGCCCTGGGTGTGCGGGAGGATCGCCTGACGCGGCGGCCCGACTGGCAGTTCGAGCGGGAGGGGGCCAGGCAGACCCTGCGGGAGCGTTTCGGTGTTTCCACGGTCGCCGGGTTCGGCGTGGAGGAGGATTCGCCGGGGGTCACCGCGGCCGGCGGGCTGGTGGCCTACCTGAAGGAGACCCTGCCCGCCGGGCAAGCGCACCTGGAGTTGAGGCCCTACGAGACCGGTGAACTTGTGCGGTTGGACGAGGCGGTTGCCCGGGGCCTGGAGTTGGTGCGGGCCGGCACACGCGAGGGCAGGGAGGGCTCGCTTTGGGAGGCCATCGACCGCACGCGCACCGCCATGGGGTCGCGACTCACGCGGGACTGGCTGTTGGCCCCATTGGCCGGCCGAGCCGCGGTGGCCGCCCGGCATGACGCGGTGGAGGCACTGCTTGGCGATGACACACTGCGCGAAAGCCTGAGGGCGCGCCTGAAAGAGATTGGGGACCTGGAGCGGGTGGCGGCGCGCGCCGGTTCCCTGCGGGCCGGCCCGAGGGATTTGGCCGCGGTGCGCAGGGCCCTGGCCTTGGCGCCGGAGGTGCTGTCGCTTTTGGCGACGGAAAGTCTTGCAGAGCCACTGGCTCCGCAGGCCGCCAGGATCGACACCTGCCCGGAATTGGCGGACCTGCTGAACCGCGGGCTGGCCGATGACCCACCGGCGCAGACGGGTGAGGGCCTGGTGATACGGCCCGGTTTCGACTCGGAGATCGATGAGCTGCGCTCAGCCCGGGAAGGCGGCAAGGAATGGCTGGCAAGGTACCAGGCGGCGGAAATCACCCGCACCGGGATTTCCAGCCTGAAGGTGGGTTACAACTCGGTCTTTGGTTACTACATCGAGATCACCCACGCGCAAACCTCCAAGGTTCCGCCCGACTACACGCGCCGGCAGACCCTGAAAAACGCCGAGCGTTACATCACCCCCGAGCTGAAGGACCACGAGGAGAAGGTTCTGGGCGCGGAGGAGCGGATCAAGGCGCGCGAGGTGGAGCTGTTCGGCCAGATGCGGCAGACGGCGCTGAACCATGCGGCCAGCCTGCGGAACACGGCGGGTGCCCTTGCGGAACTCGACGCCCTGGCCGGGTTCGCCGAGTTTTCCAGGGAGCGAGGGTGTGTGAGGCCGGAGCTTTTGCCGGATGACGGCGCGCCCATCCTGCAGGTGACGGAGGGGCGCCACCCGGTGCTGGAGGGTTTGTTGCCGGGCGGGACCCTGGTGCCCAACGATCTGGCCCTCGGGCCCGATGACGGGATGCTGCTGCTCATCACCGGGCCGAACATGGGCGGCAAGAGTGTCTACCTGCGGCAGGCCGGGCTGATGGTGGTGCTGGCCCAGGCGGGTTGTTTTGTCCCGGCGAAATCGTGCCGGCTGGCGCTGGTGGACCGGGTTTTCACGCGTATCGGGGCAGGGGACGACCTCAACCGCGCCCGCAGCACCTTCATGGCCGAAATGATCGAAACGGCGGCGATCCTGAACGGGGCCACGGCGCGGTCCCTCGTGTTGCTGGATGAGATCGGCCGCGGCACCAGCACCTACGACGGGGTTAGCCTGGCTTGGGCCATCTGCGAGGACCTGCACGAGCGAGCCGGCTGCCGGACCTTGTGCGCCACCCATTACCACGAGCTGGCGCAATTGGCCGAGCGGATGCCCCGCGCCCGCGCCCTGCGTGTGGAGGTGCGCGAGACGGCGAAGGATGTGTTGTTCCTGTACCGCATGCGGCCCGGAAGCACCGACAAGAGTTACGGCATCCATGTGGCCGCCCGCGCCGGGGTGCCGGCGGCTGTGGTCGGGCGGGCCCGGGCGCTGCTGGAGGAACTGGAAAGAACCTACCGGGCTGGAAACCGGGCGGATGGGGTTGGTGAGGCATCATCCCAGGAACCGCCGCAAACGGTGATCAAGAACCCACGGCTCATCCAGTCGAGCCTTTTCGCCAACTCGCAGGATCCGGTGCTGGAGGAGATCCGCGCCCTGGATCTGGCCCGGGTGAGCGGGCCCGAGGCCCTGGAATTGATCACCCGGTGGCGGCGCGAACTGGGTGCCAAATAAATTTCCGCCTTGGCGGGCCCCCGGTTGAGTGGCGATCGCAGGGCCATTCCGGCTGCTTGAAGGGAAAAGATCGGGTACAATTACCCTGTCGAATGATTTGATAATCCCCCCATGGGTCTTCCCTCCCTCACCCCATGTCAAACGCCATCCAGGTTGGAACCGAATTCCAACTGAGCCTTTTGATCGAACGGTTGCGGTGCGGCGACGCGTCTGCCCGGGAAGAAATGTTGCACCACGCGTGCGAGCGGTTGCGCCGCCTCACCCGCAAGATGTTCCACAGCTATCCCTCCCTGCGCAGGTGGGAGGAAACGGACGATGTGTACCAGAACGCCATGCTCCGGCTGCACCGGGCATTGGGGGCGATGCGGGTGGGTTCGGTCCGCCATTTTTTCAATCTGGCCGCCCAGCAAGTGCGCTGGGAATTGCTGGATCTGGCCAAACACCATTTCGGGCCCGCCTGCGCTGGGGCGCGCCACCACTCTGACGGAGTCGCCCCAGAGGACCGGGGAGGAAAATTGCGGGACCGGGCCGAGGAGCCCGAGGACCTGGCCGACTGGACCGAATTCCACGCCCAGGTGGAAATGCTCCCCGATGAGGAGCGCGAGGTGGTCAACCTGATCTACTACGAGGGGCTTGGCCAATCCGAGGTGGCGGAATTGCTGGGTGTTTCGGTTCGCACCGTGAAGCGGCGCTGGCAAAGCGCCCGTTTCCACTTGTATCAGGCGGTTCATCGTGACAGCGAAGGAACTTGACGAGGCTGAACTGGAGATACTCTCGGACCTGCTGCTGCATGCCGAGGAGATGCTGGAGCGGGGCGAGGAACCATCGCCCGTGGAGCTTTGCGGTCCCCACCCCAAGCTTCTGGTGGAGTTCACGCGACGGCTGGCCGCGTTGCGGGCCACCGGTTGGCTGAACCGGCGGCTGGATTCCATGCCGCGCACCGCAATGGGATCCGCCGATTCTGTGCGGGTGGAACCGAGCCGTGTGTTGGCCGGCCGTTACCAATTGGAGAAGCTGCTGGGTGAGGGAGGCCACGGGCAGGTCTGGAGGGCCTGGGACCGGCAGCTTGGCCGCGCCGTGGCCCTGAAATTGCCGAAGGCTTTTGGCGAGAGGGCGGACCGGATCGTGCTGGCCGAGGCTCGCCGCGTCGCAGGGTTGAAGCACCCGGGGATCGTCCAGGTGCACGATGTGGGACAGGATGGGGATATCCGTTTCATCGTGACCGACCTGGTGGAGGGAGGCAGCCTTGCCGACCTTCGGGGAGGAAAATGGTCTGTTGACCAAATCCTGCGCTGGATGGCCGATGTGGCCGAGGGGCTGGATTACGCTCACCGGAAGGGAGTGGTTCACCGGGACATCAAACCCGCCAACATCCTGCTGGATCACCATGGCCGGGCGTTGCTTGCCGACTTCGGGATCTCGCGTTCCCCGTCGGACCAACCGTCCACCACCGGGCAGAACACCTTTTCCGGAACGCTGCGCTACATGTCGCCCGAGCAGGTGCTGGGCCAGCCGGTCACGCCGCAGTCCGACATCCACGCGATGGGTGTGGTGCTGCACGAGATGCTCACCGGGAAATTGCCCTACACCGGTGGGGCTGATGCTGATCCGGTGGCCCTGCGCTCGCAGATCGTCGGTGGATCGCGGCGGGTGGACGGGGCCCTGCCGGGGCCCATCCAAGCTGTGTGCGCCAAGGCCGTGCAGCCTGATCCGGCGAGGCGGCACGGTTCGGCGGCCGCCCTGGCAGGGGAATTGCGCGAGTGCCTGCATCGGAAGCCTGGCAACCGGCAAGTGGTGGCCATGGCCGGCCTGCTGGGCCTGCTGGGTACTGGGGCCCTGTTCACCTTGCCGAAAGGCGAATCAATGGTGCCCGCCCCGGTGGCGGCCCTGGACAGCCGGTGGGTGGAGCATGTCAGGTCACTCGACGCCCAGGGGCAAATCGCCGCGGTGGTGGGAGCATTGCGTGACAGGAACCCGGGTTTTGACGGCGTGGTCGAGACCGGGGTGGAGGACGGTGTCGTCAGGCGATTGAAGCTCTGCACGGACGCGGTTGCCGACATCTCCCCGCTGGCGGTATTGAATGGCCTGGAAAATGTGGCCCTCACCGGCACCTACACCAGCAAGCGCAACGGGATTTTGTCGGATATCAGGCCTCTCAAGGGAATGAAACTCAGGCGTTTTGAATGCTATTTCAACGATCCGCTGACGGATATCAGCGCGCTCCGGGGCATGCCCCTCGAGTTCCTGCAATGTTCCAGCAACGGGGTCGGCGACCTGTCACCGATTGCCGGGGCGCCCATCCGTGAATTGTGGTGCGGCGGGACTCCCCTGCGGTCCCTCGTGCC
>JAFMJU010000207.1 GCA_017853285.1 Gemmataceae bacterium | reverse complement strand
GGATGGCCGGTTCCTGGCATCGGGTGGCTGGGACCGCACCGTCCGGTTGTGGGAAACGGCGACAGGACGGCAGGCCCGGGTCCTGTCCGGACACACCAATTGGGTCTGGCAGGTTGCATTCAGCCCCGACGGCAGGCTGCTTGCCTCCGCCAGCACCGACCGCACCATCCGGATCTGGCCGGTGGACACCGTGGGGGAACCGCAGGTGCTGATGGGCCATGACCTGAAAACACAGGGGGTGGCCTTCCATCCGGAAGGCATCCACCTTGCCTCGGCCAGCGGCGACCAGACCATCGGTGTCTGGGAACTGACGACAGGGACCCAGGTGCGCCGCCTGAGGGGGCACACCGAGCGCGTCCAAAAGGTTGCGTTCCACCCCGGCGGCGACCTGCTCGCCTCGGCCGGCGAGGATCAGTGCGTTCGTTTGTGGGATTGGAGGCGTGGCGAGACGGTCCATGTGCTGAGGGGCCATTCCCTGGCGGTGACCAGTGTCGCCTTCAGCTCGCACGGCAAGCTGCTCGCCTCCGCCGGGGATGACGGTTCCATCCACCTGTGGGACCTGGACGGCATCCTGGAATCGGGCGAACCATCCAGGCCCATCACCCCCGCCTGAAACGCAGGCTCCCGGCCCATCGGTGGGGTGCGCCGCACTGTTTCATGGACCCGTCCTCGACCCGGGAAAGGTCAGAAGGCTCCCGGAAATCCTCAACGGTTCCACCAGGTGATGCTCAATTGCAGCACCGACGCGATCGAAACCCAGACGAAGTAGGGGATCTGCGCCACGGCGACCCACCCGTGGTGGTTCCAGATGGCCACCATCATCCAGGGGATCGTCAACCAGACCACCACGATGTCCAGGGCCGCCAAATCCAGGTTTCGCAGGCCGAACTGGATCGGCGTGAAGGCCAGGTTGGCGACAAGGTTCACCACAAAAGGCAGTGCCACCACCCAGGGCAACCGCCCCCGGACCGCCTGCACGAAGACATAACCGAAGGAAACCAGGATGATCGGGTACAGGATCTGCCAGACCAGCCCGATGGTGCCGGGCTCGGGTGTCCAGGCCGGCTTGACCAGCGAGTCGTACCATTCCTTCCAGCTCATGGGCTCACCTCGGACGCGATGGCGGTGCCCCCTGGGGCATGCCCTCCAGTCTAGCAACCGGAACACCTCGGGCGGGGAAAGGCTCGCGCGGTTCGCACCATCCAGATTGGGCTAACGGTTGCTGTTGTCCACCACCGTGTTGTCGTTCAGGTGGCGCAGCGAGGGGATCATCTGGAAGACCGGATTGTCCCTTTCGATCTCATGCGAGGTGAACAGGATCCTCAGGCCCCGGCATTCGGTCAAGGGTTGGATATCCGTGACTGGCGCCAGGAAGCAGTTCAAAAAATACAGTGATTCCATGCCCCGCAGGGGCTCCAGCGAGGAGATCCGCGTCCGCTGCATCTCGAGGATCTTCAGCTTCTTGCCGCGCACCGGTTCGAGGCTGGCGATCGGCGTGTCGTGGCACCGCAGGTCGGTCATGGGCATGTCGCGGATGGGTTCCAGGTCGGTGACACCACAGTTGCTGCACCGCAGCGCCCACATCGGCATGCCCCTGAGCGGCTCGAGGGATGTGACGCCGCAGAAACCGAAACCGATCACCTGGATCGGGCAACCCGCGAGCGGACCCAGGTCATCCACTGCGGTGCGCCACAGGTCCAGGGTTTCCAGCGGCATGCCGCGCAGGGGGCCGAGGTCCCGCAACCTGGCGTTGTACTTGCACACCAGTGTCTTGATGCCCATCCCCCGGATCGGTGTCAGGTCCTCCAGGATGCCGTTGCCGACCACGCCGAATGTGCCGGTCATCTCGAGGTGGCGCAGGTGCTCCAGGGCCGACAACGGCGCAATGTCGGACACCTGGTCGGTACAGAAGGTCACCTTGGCCAGCTTCCCATCCACCAGTTCCCCGCCGACCTGGCCGTCAAACCCGGGATTCAGCACCCTCAGCGCCCGGGCCAGTTCCCTCGACTGTTCCTCGGCCGGCAGCGCGCGGAAGGATTCCGCCCACTTTGCGTCCAGTGCCGGTTTCCCCGGTGCCGCCGCAGGCCGCAACCCGGTAAACCGGCCCCACAGGCCCGGTGCGGTGAAGCCCAATGCCATCACGCCAAGCAACAATCCTGCGGTCGCCAACCGGCGCCTCCCGCGGCCCCCCTGCAAAAGGCGGCGGATCGCCTCGGCCATTTCCCCGGCGGTTTGGAACGGCGCGTGGCCGGCAAGTCCCAGGGCGCGTGAACAGACCGCCCGGATCGGTCCTGGCAGGGAGGGATCGATCACGATCTCCCCGCCCATGATCTGGTCCCGCAGGGCGATGGGATCCTTGCCACTCGCGTCTCGGTAAGGGAGTTTCCCGGTGAGCAACTCATGCAGTGTCACCCCCAGCGCGTGGATGTCCGATCGCGGGGTGGCTGCCTGGCCCTTCACCTGGCCGGGCGACATGTAGCGCAGCGTCCCCGTGATCGAACCGGGCGCCGGCGCATCCCCCCGGGCGGACAGGGAATGGGAGATGCCGAAATCCGCCAGCAGCGCCCGGCCGTGGTGATCGAGCAGGATGTTCGCCGGCTTGATGTCGCGGTGGATCACCCCCAAGCGATGGGCGTAATCAAGCCCCTCGGCCACCTCGACCATCCACCCGAGGATGCATTCCCGCGCGTAGGCCCCCTTGGGAAGATCAGCCAGGCTTCCCCCCTCCACCAGCTCGGCCACAATGAAGCGGGTTTCACCATCCCGACCGACATCATGGACCGGCACGATCCCCGGATGCTTGAGCGCGGCGACCCGCCGGGCCTCGGCGAGCATGGCCTCGTCAGCCTTTTCACCAGCGGCCCGGGGCAGCTTGAGGGCGACCGGGCGGCCCAACTCGATGTCCCAGGCGCGCCAAACCTGGCCATGGCCTCCCTGGCCCAGCAATTTCTCCAGGAGGTAGCGCCCAGCCAATACTTTTTCCGGCTCCACCGTGACCGATCCGGAGGCCAGATCCGCAGGGGGCTGGGAATCCAACGGCCTATTGAGCCACCGGGTGGCCCGCAAGGCAGCCAGTTTGCGCGTGAACTCCACCAGCAGGTGCGGATGGTGACGGCACAGCTCCACGGGCGACGGCTCCCCGCCCGCCTCCAGGATTTCCTCGGCGTCGAGCAGCAGGTCCGAAAGCCGCTCGCTGTCATCCATCGGGGTTTCACCGGCCATCATTTTGGGCCCCCTCATGCCCTGTTTGGATTGCCGTTCCCAGCTGGGCCTTAATGCGTCGGGACCACCCCCGAACGCCGGAGGGGGCCTTTTGGACGGGGCCACCTCCACGAAAAGGGCGGTGCCAGGACGGCTCCCCTCCGTGGAAGCGGTGACCAGACCGGGTTTTACCGCTAATGGAAGAACGATCGTGCCGGGCCCCTGGGGCCAAAAAAATTCCGGGACCTCCTGCGCGTTATCCCGGGGCCGGATGGCGGGCCGAGGCGGGCCCAAATGGGAATGGGCAATGCCTCCGGCGTATTGAAAGGCCGATGAGCGTTCTACTACCTGAAAAGGGTGGCCACGCCTCAATCGCGCTTTGGAACGGGTTCGGTGTAACCCACCCCGCGCATCACCACCGCCAATTCAGCCCCCAGCCTCGCGGAAAGTTCCCGGTCGGAGGCCAGGTTTCTGGTCTCGTACGGATCGGACCGCAGGTCGAAAAGCTCCGTCCATTCCGGGTGATCCGGATATTTGACCAGCTTGTGCGTGGTCGTCCTCAGGCAGTAGGTGGTGGGCACGTTGCCCAGCTCCTTGTAATACTCGGCCAGAAAAGACTTCCGCCAATTGGCGGCACCGCGTCCGGCCGCCAAACCCCGCCAGCTCGCCCCCTGCATCTCCGCCGGGGCGGCGATTCCCGCCAGGTCCAGCAGGGTCGGCGCCAGGTCGATGTTCAGGACCATCTCATCCACCCGTTTTCCCCGGGCGAATTCGCGCGGATACCGAACCAGCATCGGCACGCGCAGGGATTCCTCGTACAGGGAACGCTTGTCCCCGGAGCAGTGCTCGCCCAGGAAATAACCGTTGTCGCTCGTGTAGACCACCACGGTGTCGTCCGCCAGCCGCAGTTCATCGAGTGCCGCCAGGATTTTGCCGACGCACTCGTCCACGCCGGCGATGTGGCGCAGGTAGTCCAGGTGCGCGTCATTGGAGGAAATGCCGGTGGGGAACATCCCCGTCTTGGGATCCCGCGTGTGGAAAATCGCCGGCAAACCGCAGTTGGGGGCCGGGCGGGTTGTCTCGTTGGCATACAGGCCGCGCAGCCTCTCGGGCAGGTGGTTCCCCCCGCGGGGCCCGTGCGGACTCTTCAGGCCGACCACCATCGAGAACGGCTTGTCCCGGTTCTGGCGCATCCAGTCGATGGCATAGCCAGTGCTCACCTCATCGACCCACCCCTTGGTCGGCGTCGGCACCCCGTTGATCTCGAACGGGCAATCCTGGTACCGGCCCTGACCGACGAAGCTGGCCGAGTGGTCGAAGCCGGGACGCTGGCCCTTCTGGTTGCCCATGTGCCATTTGCCCACATAGGCCGTCCGGTAACCGGCCTGGCGCAGCAGCGTGGCGTGGGTGACGGCGGTGGCGGGGAATGGTTTGCTGTTGTTGGTGATGCCGTTGGCGTGGTTGTAGCGCCCGGTCAAAAACGCCGCCCGGCTGGGGGCGCATAGCGACAGCGTCACGAAGGCGTTGCGGAACCGCACCCCCTCCGTCGCCAACCGGTCCAGGTGGGGCGACTGAAACCAAGGGAAACGCCCGGCGTCCCCCTGCTCGCGCTGCACCGCACCCACCGCGTCCCAGCGGTGGTCGTCCGAGTAGATGAACACAAAGTTGGGCCGCCGCTCGGCCGCCCCCGCCTGGAAACCGGCCGCGAGCGACAGCACCACCGCCCACAATGGCCCAAGCCCCGCCACCCGGAAAAATGCTCTATCCATCTGTGTCGCCACTCCACTCAAACCAGGCACCGCCGGCCGCCAGGGTTCATCCCGCGATCATTCCTTCGCCGGCTCGTAGACGAAGGCGTTTGAATCGGCCGGCACCACCCAGACATTGCGGAACTTCACGGGGTTGCCGTGGTCCTGCAGGAAGACCGGTCCGGTCATGGTCTTCTTCTGCCGGTCGCGGATCTTTTCCAGGTACGGCGTGGTCCCGTAGCGGAACGGGTGGAAAGTCGACTTGGGCTCGCCGAATTCGGTACCTTCCTGGACTTTTTTCCCGTTGAACCAGACGGTGACCCGGCCCTTCTCGGTGATCTTGCCCGCCTCGTCCCGCCTGGGGGCCCGGTAACGGATATCAAACACCTGCCACTCCCCTGGTTTCCGGCAGGCGTTCTCCAGCGGCGCGGCGAACCCGTACAGCGCCCCGGCGTCATCCTGCGTCACCTTCTCCTTGCCGGAGGAGTTCAGGATCTGGATCTCGTAGTTGCCATGGATGTAGACCCCGCTGTTGGCCGGCCCCTTCGGTGGCAACAGGAACTCGACATGGATGTCGGCGTCCTTGAAATGCTGCCGTGACACGATGTGGTTCTGGTTTTTCTTGGGGGTGGAGGTCATCACCCCCTCCTCGCAGGGCCAGTCCGTCTTCTCCCCGGCCATGCTCAGGAAGGAATGGTTCCCCCGCTCGTCCAAAAGCCGGATCGCGCCGGCTGGAGCCGGGGCCGGCAACACCGACTGGTCCGGCTTGAATTCCGGCTGGGCCTGCGCGAGCGCCCATGCCACCATCCACAGGTTCATCATGCCGCCTTCCTCCCTCGAGATGATCCGGGGCTACCCCAGCCCGGTCCTATTTCGGCTCCGCTTTTCCCAGCAGCCGCGTCATCGCCCGCCCCATGGCCTCGCCCACATCCATGTACACCTCGGCCTTGCCGCCGTAGTGCCCGTTGCCGCTGCCCCCCTGGGCCATCGGGTGCGTGTAGACCGTGGCGACATTCCCCTTGAATTCCGGATACTTGCCTGCCTCGCCGTCCACCGCCAGTTGGGCGTCCAGCACCTGGCCGCCCGGCCCCTTGGATCCCTTCTGGGATTCTCCCAGGGTCGCCAGCACGAACCCGGCGCCGGGCGCGTTGAATTCCCGACGGAGGGTCTTTATGAAGTGAACCAGGTTCTTCTCATAGCGTTCGGCGTGCCCGGGATTGCCGCAGTCCTTCTCCCCCTGCCAGAAGAAGAAGCCGGCCACCTCATAGGTTTTCGCGCCGGGATAGTGCTTTTCCAGCTCAACCAGCACCATCTTGGCCTTGGCGATGTCGGCATCGTACTGCTTGCCGGCGTACCAGTCGATCGGCTTGCCGGCCTTGTCCAGCCACGGGGGCGGCTCGGTCGCCGTGCCCCTGGCCTTGTCCATCTCCCAGGATTCCGGGCGGTCCTTGTAGCCGGCATAGACCAGGGTCTTCTCCAGCCCCTGCTTGTCCCGGCTGACGAAGGTGTATCGCTCGCTGCCGGGCGGCAGCAGGTCCCAGCCCAGGCTCCGGTTGCCGATGCAGCTTTTCAACAGCAACACCGGATCCTCGACGGCATCGCCCAAGGTATGGCCAATGCCGAATTCCGGCCCGATGGTCTTGCAGGTTTTCACGGTCAGCCACTCGTTGTTGAGCCGCTGCACGCCTCCGCCCCGCCCATCCATGACGCGCGCGTACCGCACATCGCGCCGCTCGCCCCACTGGCCGGCCGCATCCACCAGGTACTTGTATTTGCCCCTCTCCTTGACGGCGCTCTCCAGGGACACCGCGGGGCCGGTCACCTTGCCAAGGCCCACCATGTTCGACTGGCCCAGCAGCAGGAACACCTGCACCGGCTTGGCCGGGTCGGCCGGCTTGCCCCCACCTTTGTCGGTTTGGCCATCCTGCCCAGGACAACGCCCTGCCCATGCCAACCCGGCCAGCACCAGTACCACTGCCCTTGAACCGAATGACAGCATAGAAGCCCCCTAGGTAGGTAATCGACGGTGATGCCGGCAACCCGCGCACCGGTGGATTACCCAAATCCGAATTCCGGCACGCAAAAGCCTTGCCACTGGTGGACAACAGTTGTGATGCCAAGGTCCATCTTCCCCGATGCCGATCCAATCCGCCAACAGAAAAGCGGCGACTGACGGTTTGTCACGTTTCACCGACTGCCAGGCAGGGAAAATCCC
>JAFMJU010000206.1 GCA_017853285.1 Gemmataceae bacterium | reverse complement strand
CAACAAGCCGAATGTGCGCTATGTGATCCACGCCGACATGCCGAAAAATGTGGAGAGCTACTACCAGCAGACCGGCCGCGCCGGCCGCGATGGCCTCGCGGGCGATTGCCTGCTGCTGTTCTCCCGCGGCGATGTGATGAAGAACCTCAAGTTCCTCGAGGACATCACCGATGAGCAAACCCGCCGGGTCGCCCGCAGGCAACTCGACCAGATGGCCGCCTACGGCGACGACCCGGGCTGCCGCCGGGCCTACCTGTTGCGCTATTTCGGGGAAGATTGGCCCGAGACCAACTGCGGCAACTGCGACAACTGCCTGGAACCGCGCGAGACGCGGGACGCCACCGTCGAGGCCCAGAAACTGCTGAGCTGCATCCACCGCGTCCGCCAGAAGAGCGGATTCTCGGTGGGTTGGAAGCACCTGGCCGAGGTGCTGGCCGGGGCCAAAACCGAGCGGATTGAGAAATGGGGGCACGACACCCTCTCCACCTACGGCATCGGCCGCGACAAGCCCCGCGCCGAATGGGTCGAACTGGGCCGGCAGTTGGAGCGGTTGGGCTTGGCCGAGGTGGAACCGGGCGACTTCCCCACCGTGGCCATCACCGAAAAGGGCCTGCTGGCCTTGAAGAACCGCGCGCCCATCCTCGTCGCCTGCGCGCCCAAGCCGGCGGTCAGGGAGGACCGATCCGACGCGACTCCCTCCCGGTCCGCCAAGGCCGGCGATTTGCCCTGCGACGAGGGCCTCTTCCAGAAGCTGCGCGCCAAACGCAAGGCCTTCGCCGACGACCGGAATGTGCCGCCCTATGTCATTTTTTCAGATGTCACATTGCGCCATATCGCCCGCGCCTACCCGCGGTCCTCGGCCGAATTCCTGGCCCTTCCCGGCGTGGGTGAACGCAAGCTCGAGGAATTCGGCAACGCGTTCATGGAGGTGGTCGATGCCTGGCTTGCCGACCATCCCCGGCAAATGTTCCCCACCCTCAAACCAGCCAGGCCATCGGCCCCCAGGCGACCCGGGCCATCCGGCCTCGGCGCAACCGTCCTCGAGTCGCTGCGCCAGTTCCGCGACGGGGCCGACATGGCGGAGATCGCCCAGGCCCGCGGCCTCAACCTCTCCACCATCGAGGGCCACCTGGCCCAGGCGATCGAGCAGGGGGAAAATCTCGACCCGGTCGCCTTTTACACCCCTGCCGAGGCGGAGCGGATGCGCGCCGCCTTCGCCGGTCACGACGGCATGGCGCTCAGTCCCGTGTTCGAGAAACTGAACGGCGAGATCAGCTACGGCAAACTGAAAGCCTTCCGCGCCTTCGCGTCCAGGCAATGATGGGTGCCCATACGCACGGGGCAAACCACAGGCCATCCCTTCAGAAAACCCCCAGTCGCCGCCCGCCGCTATTTCGCCCCGGCCACGCAATAGAGATGCTTCTCCGTGCGGATGAACAGCCGGCCCCCCGAGACGGCCATCGAGGCCTGCGTCGGCTCCGATAGCGGGTTCTTGGCCAGCACCTTGAACTGGGGCCCCGCCTCGATGACGGTGGTGTCGCCGTTGTTGTCCAGCAGGTACAGCTTGCCATCGGCATGCACCGGCGAGGCCGAGAAACCGCCGCTCACGCGCTCGTTCCAGACCACCTCGCCGGTATCCGCCTTCAGGCAGGTGGCAAAGCCAGTGTCGTTCACCGTGAACAGGTACGGCTTCACATAAACCATCGAGGGCACCTTCGGGTTGCCCTTCTTCTGCTCCCACACCAGGTTCTTTTCCTTCAGGTCGCCCTTCTCCCCCAGCCGGAAGGCCTTGATCGATTCCCGGCCGCGGAACCCGCCGGCGGTGAACACCATGCCGTCGGCCACCAGCGTCGAGGGCACCTTCCCCTCCCCTTCCACCGTGCTGGTCCACAGCTTCTCGCCGGTGTCGCGGTCGAATCCCTGCACCACATCGCCTGCCTCGCTCACCACCTGCACCCGGCCATCGGGCCCGGTCCATAGCGTCGGCGTCCCGTGCGAGATGCGGGTGACGCCGCGCATCGTCTTCCAGCGTTCCTTGCCGGTCTTCGCGTCCAGCGCCAGCACATACGATTTGTCCCAGGGCTTCTGCCAGCCGATCAGCTTGTCCTCCCCTTCCGAGCTGGCGTCCATCGTCATGATGAGCAACCCGCCCGTGAGGATCGGCGAGGCCCCCAACCCGTGCTGGCTGTAGAACGGATGGTCCCGGTTGGTCCACGCCACCGAGCCATCAAAGTTCACCGCCACAAAACTCCCGTCGCTATAGACCGCGTAAACCCGCTCGCCATCGGTCACCGGCGACGGCGTGGCATAGCTGTTGCGTGTCTCCTTCTTGCGCGGCTTCTGGCGGAACACCTCCTTGTCCCACAGCACCTTGCCCGTGCCGGCATCCAGCGACACGATCCGGCACGATTCACCCTTGTCGGTGGCGGTGGTCAAAAACACCCGGTCACCCCAGACAATCGGGGTCGACCACGAGTCCCCCGGGATGGCCGCCTTCCAGCGGATGTTCTCCCTCTGGCTCCACTTCTGGGGCAAGTTCTTCTCCGCCGAGTGACCCTGCCGGTCCGGCCCGCGGAACTCGGGCCAGTTTTCGGCGCGCAGCCCCAAAGCCCCCAAAGACAACGAAAGCCCCAGACAGATCCGGTTCACGCGCGACATGGTGCAACCCTTCCCACGGTTCAGTGACATCTCATTCCCTGGTGAGCAAAAACTGTTCCACGGTCCCGTCAGGCTGCCGGTACAGGCTGCCCAAAAGCGCGGTGCCGTCCTGGAAGGCGATCCGCAGCATCGAGACCTCCATGCCCCCGCGCTCATACTGCGAGGCCACCTCCACCGATTTCGGTTCGCCCAGCGCCGACAACTTCTTGGCATAGGCCTTCAGCCGCTCGGGGGTCATGTACAGCCGGTACTCCGCGCCCATCTTCTCCGCCGGCAACTCCGCCTTGGCCAAGCGGGCCACCAGGTCCCTGGCATGGTCCACCGCCTTGGGTCCCTCCACCTTGGGCAGGTTGGCCGGCTCCTTCTGCACCAGGGCCACAATCTCCCGGTGCAGCTTGCCATCATCCAGGTGCTCGGCGTTGGCCAGCGTCACCACCACCGAGCGGGTGCGCGGCAGCATCGTCAGGTTGGCATGGAATCCACTCACCGCACCCGTGTGCCCCCAAACCGCCTCGCCGTTCAGTTCACGCACCGACAAACCGCTGCCGTAATACGATTTCTTGCCGTTGTTCAAAATCCTGGGCCGCGTCTTCACCTCCAGATGCCGCGCATCCAGCACCTTGCCATCCATCAGGGCCAAAGCCCACCGGCTCAGGTCGTTGGCCGAGCACCAGATGCCCCCGGCACCGTTCAGCCAACCCTCCCCCTCGGGCGGGGCCCATTCCGTCTCGTCGATGCCCAGCGCGCGATACCCCCGGGCCAGCCCGGTACCCTGCCCCGGCGGCTCGAATGTGGCCGAACGCATCCCCAGCGGCGTGAAAATCCGCTCCTTCAGGAACTCACCCAGGGGCTTTCCCGAAACCCTTTCCACCACCCGACCCAACAGGGTGTAACCGGTGTTGGAATACGAGTATTTGGCCCCCGGTTCAAAATCCACCTTGCCGCCCGCGTAGCGCTGGATCAGGTCATCCGGGCGGATGGCCTGGGCCATGCGGCGGTCCACAAAGTCCAGCGGGTAGTAATCGGGGTACCCCGAGGTGTGGTTCATCAGGTCCAGCAGGGTCACCTTCTCGGCGTTGGTCAGTCCGGGATACCAGCGGGCCACCTTGTCGGTGGGCGATACTTTCCCCTCCTGCGCCAGTAGCAGCAGCGCCGCGCAGGTGAACTGCTTGCTCACCGATCCGATGGCGAACGGCGTGTCGGCCGTCACCGGCTTGCCCTCCGCCTGGGCGGTCGAGCCTATTCCCAGCGCCAGCGCGGGCTGCCCCTCGCGCACCACAACCACCTGCAGCCCCACAAATCCCCGGGCCTTCGCCGTGTCCCGCACAAAGCCCTCCACCCCGGCCGGAGTGAACTCGGCGGGCGGCTTCGGCGGGCTTTTCCCCGCATCGGCCGTGGGTGTCTGACCGTAGGCCAAAATCAAGGTGAACACCAGGGCTGGCAGCATGGCAAATGGCTCCGGGGCCCCCAACTGGGCAAGGCCCCATGCTACCCGGCCCAAACCCCCGCTTCCACCGCGCAACTGGCCCATCCCGCTGTGTTAGAATGCCCGTCTTGACCGGTCCGCCCAGCGGACCCCAGCACCACAACCCGGGATACGAGGTGAGGCGTCGTGAAGATTGTTCGTTTTGAGTCCGCTGGAAAAATCCACCATGGCCGCCAGCACTCCGATGGCCGGGTCACCCGCCTGGAAGGCGACCTGTTCGGCCACCACACCGACACCGGCGAAACCGTCAAGGTGGAGAAGCTGCTGGCCCCGGTGGACCCGCGCGATATCCTCTGCATCGGCCTCAACTACCGCAAGCACGCCGAGGAAGGCAAACAGGCCATCCCCGAGAACCCCGTGCTGTTCTTCAAGAATTCCGGCACGCTGCAGAACCCCGGCGACCCGATCGTGCTGCCCCGCAAGCTGAAGAGCGACCAGGTCGATTACGAGTGCGAGCTGGCCGTGGTCATCGGCAAGACCTGCCACAATGTCAGCAAGAAGGACGCCCTGAAGCATGTTCTGGGCTACACCTGCGCCAACGATGTCAGCGCCCGCGACTGGCAGCGCAACGGCGGCGGCGGCCAGTGGTGCCGCGGCAAGACCTTCGCCACCTTCCTCCCCCTCGGCCCGGCCCTGGTCACCGCCGACGAGATCCCCAACCCCAACCAACTCTCCATCCGCACCATCCTCAACGGCGAGGTCATGCAGGACTGGAACACCAACGACATGATCTTCGATGTGCCCACGCTGATCGAGTTCCTGTCCGCGAGCACCATCCTGCGCCCCGGCACCGTCATCCTCACCGGCACGCCGCACGGCGTGGGCTTCGCGCGCACTCCCCCGGTCTTCCTCCAGGCCGGCGACAGCGTCACCATTGAGATCGAGAAGATCGGCAAACTCACCAATCCGGTCATCGAGGAAATGGTCGGCTGATGACCGCCCTCGGCATCGACATCGGCTCCACCTCCATCAAGGGCGCGGTGCTGCGCCCAGCCCTTGGTGCCGATGCCGTTGTCGGCCCCGTCGAGAAGGCCCCCTTCCCCCAGCCGGCCGGCAACCTACCCGCCGGCTGGTTTGAAATCGATCCCCAGGCGGTGCTGCACGCCACCCGCGGCGTGCTCGAGGCGCTGGTCCGCCAGGCCCCCGATGCCGACCGACTCTACCTGTGCGGCCAGATGGGCGGTGCGGTGCTCTGCGATAGCACAGGCCAACCGCTCACCCGCTACCTGTCCTGGCGCGACCAGCGCACCACAACCACCGTTCCCGGTGGCACCAGCCTGCTGGATCAGACCGCCCACGCCCTGGCCGACCTGCTGCCCGCCCTCGGCAACGAACTGAAACCCGGCTCCACCTCACTGCTGCTGCACTGGCTGGCCCGCACGCAAACCCTGCCTGCCGGCAGTCACCCCGCCACTATCGGCGACGCCGTCGCCGCCATGCTCTGCGGTACCGCGCCACGCCTGCACCCCACCATGGCGATCGGCCTGTTGAATCTAGAACAGGGCGGCTGGCATCACGAGATGCTGCGCCGGCTGAATCTGCACACCCTGCGCTGGCCAGCCCCGGCCGACCTCACCACCCCGATAGGCCACACCCAGGTGGCCGGCCGCGCGCTGGCGGTGCATGCCGTGGTGGGCGACCAGCAGTGCGCCCTGTTCGGCGCCGGCCTCCAGCCCGGGGAACTGTCGCTGAACGCCTCCACCGGCGCGCAGGTCAGCCGGTTGGTAGAGCGATGCGGAACAGTAGCCCACCAGACCCGGCATTACCTCAACGGCCTGCTGCTGGAAACCATCACCCACATCCCCGCCGGCCGCTCGCTGCACGCATTGGTCGATCTACTCACCGAACTGTCGCGCGCGCAGGGTTTCCCCACCGGCAACCCCTGGCAAACCATCACCCGCCTGGCCTCTGAAGCACCTGCCGACGCCGAAGGACTGCAGGCCGATATTGCCTTTTTCCCCTCGGCAGTGGGGGACACTGGGGCCCTGACCGGCCTGCGCACCGAAAACCTCACCGCCGGCAACCTGCTGGTGGCCGCCACCCGCAACCTGGCCGACAACCTCGCCCGCTGCGCCGACCGCCTATCCCCCGCCCACCCCTGGAACCACATCCGTCTCTCGGGCGGCCTCTCCCGCGACCTGCCCCTGCTGAAAGACCTGCTGCAGGCCCGCTTCCCCAGCGCCACGCTGGTGGAAAGCACGCAGGAGGAGGAGACACTGGCAGGGCTGGCGAGGATCGCGGCGGGAGCGGGGTAAGACCTACTGAAAAAGCCCCAGCAAAAGCCCAATCTGCGAATCCATACACGGTCGTGGTAAAATCCACGGGCTAGGCTTCATGACCTTCAGGGAGGCACGGAAGATGTTCGACCGCATCACCTTCAACAGCAAGATAATGGGTGGCCGGGCCTGCATCCGCGACATGCGAATCCCCGTGTCCGTCATCGTCGGCCAAATCGCCCATGGGGCGACCTGGGAAGAGGTCCTGGAAGGCTACCCCGACCTGGAGCGCGGCGATATCCAGCAGGCTTTGGAATATGCGGCCTGGTTGACCCACGAAGAAGTGCGAACAGCATGAGGGTTAGCCATGCGTTTTCTTGCCGATATGGGCGTGTCCCTGCATGTTGTCAAATGGCTACAAACCAAAGGACATGACGCAACCCATCTGCGCGACGAAGGATTACAACGGCTTCCCAACGGCGACATTTTCCTGAAAGCAGGCCAAGAGCAACGCATCGTCCTGACCTTCGATTTGGATTTTGGCGAGATCCTCGCAGGCAGCGGTGGCAATCCCGGCAGTGTGGTGATTTTTCGTTTGCGCAATACTCGGGCTGCCTTTGTCATCCAAAGGCTCGAGGATGTGCTGACACAATCCGGGCCTGATTTGTCAAACGGCGCGATTGTGATTGTTGAGGATGGCAGGCACCGCGTCCGCAAACTTCCGTTAGGAAACGAGGGCTCGTGATAAGGATCACGATTTCCAATTAAAGGTTAGTCAACCCAACATGTTCCTGATCAATATGGGGCATTGAATTCCCTTGGCGCCCTTGGCGTCTTCGCGGTGAA